>VBCQ01000161.1 GCA_005882155.1 Betaproteobacteria bacterium | reverse complement strand
TCGTGCAGCAGGAAGAACGCCGCACGCTGCTGACATTGACACAGGAAGGCCGGCCGCTGCTGCAGCTCGAGCACTTCAACGCGCAGACCGCGACCTCGCTGGTGTGGGTCAATCCGCAACGCGTGCGTGATGCCGATGACGAGCAGCGCTTCGCGCGCGAAAGTGCGCTTGCAGCCCGCTGGTACACGCGCGATGGTGCGGCCGACTGGCATCTGTTCGCTCGCGTCGGCCAGCACACCGGCGCGAGCGCAGGCGCCGCGCTGGCGTGGGTCGCGAGCGACGCGCTCGAGCTGCACGCATCGGCACGACTTCTGCAACGTCACGACGGATGGCGCAACGACCGCGCGACCGGCGATTCACTCGTCAGCGCGAACCCGTGGCAGGTCAGCACGCTGGGCGGCACGTCGCAGTGGCTGGTCGGCGCCAACTGGACCGGCGCATTGCAGCAAAGCGTCATCGCCGAGTGGTGGCACGACGGCACGGCCTTGTCCGATGCCGAATGGGACGCATGGAACTCGCGCAACGCGGCGCTCGTCGCACGAGGCGCGCAAACCGGATTGCCGGCAGGCTTGCTGCGCGGCATCGGCGGCAACCTGGCGTGGCAAGCCTCACCGTTCGCTGCACAGAACCTGCGACGCGACAACCTCTTCGTTCGCCTCGCGTGGCAACCGGATCACTGGCAGTTCACGCTCGACGCCTTGATCACGCCGAGCGACCGCGGCCGCATCGTCACCGTCGGAATTCAATGGCAGGGCGATCGGCTGCGCATCAATGCGGCGTGGCGTGTGAACGGCGGTCCGGCCACGTCGGTGTTCGCCCAGCTGCCACAACGCCAGACCGGCGTGATCGCGGCAAGCTGGGCGTTCTAGAACCGCCCGTCGGCGAGCAGTCCGCGCGCCGCAAGATTGGCCATCAACGCGCGCAGCCCGAAGGTCCAAGGCGCGACGCGGTCCGAGGTGTTGACGCGGTTGCGCAAGGCGCCGAGATGGCGGCTCTTGATCGTCACGACGTCGCCGACATGATGGGTGAAGCCGCGGCCCGGCGCGTCGCGGTCTTCGACCGGCGCGAACAGCGTGCCGAGGAACAGCATGAAGCCGTCGGGGTACTGGTGGTTCGCGCCGAGTGTCTGGTCGGCGAGGTCCTGCGGGTCGCGGCTGATCTGGCGCATCGTGCTCGCACCGGTCAGCACGAAGCCGTCGTCACCGACGACGGTCAGCGCGATGTCTTCGACGCGCAGGTCGTCGAGCGAGAAGCTCGCATCGAACAGGCGGATGAAGGGCCCGATCGCGCACGACGCGTTGTTGTCCTTCGCCTTGCCGAGCAGCAAGGCGCTGCGGCCTTCGATGTCGCGCAAGTTGACGTCGTTGCCGGACAGTACCGGCGCCTTCGTGAACACCTCGGCGTCGGGCCCGATTCCGACCTCGAGGTATTGCGACCACATGCCTTGCTCGATCAGCACCGTCTTCAATTGCATCGCCTGCGCCGAGCCAGGGCGAATGCTCTTCAGGTCGGTGCCGATCACTGACTGCACCTGGGCGCGAATGTCCAGCGCCTTCGCGGGGTCGCCACCGGCGCGCTCCTCGATCACGCGCTCGAGCAGGCTGGACGCGAAGGTCACGCCGGCTGCCTTGATCACTTGCAAGTCGCAGGGTGCGAGCAGATGCGCGGACCGCGCGTCGCGCTGAATGCGGCCGGTGGCGGCGAGAATGTCATCGAGCGAGCCGGCGCGCCGGCCCGCCACGCCACGCACGAACCCCGCCGGATCGTCGCGCTCGAGCAAGCCCGACATCGTCGCGACGCTGTCGCTCAGGTCATAGACGCCATCCTCGCGAATCGCAACGACAGCCGGGCCGGGAATCGCGCCCGGCAGCGAGGCGCGGCCGACCAGCGTGCCGGCGAAGCCGTCGTCCGGCAAGACCTCGGCGACAGTCAAGGAGACAGCTTGTTCCAACGATGTCTCCGATCAGGCTCAGTGGCGTTGGTACTGCATGGCGCCGAACAACACTTCGCGTGCCTGATCGTCGACCAGCGGCTTGCGCCGATTCGCGAGCACCTCGACGCCGCGCTGCACCGCCGGCCGCGCGCCGATTTCGTCGAACCAGCCTTTCAAATGCGGGTAGTCGTTCCAATCGATTCCCTGGTTCTTCCACGAGCGCAGCCACGGGAAGATGGCGATGTCGGCGATCGTGTAGGCGGGCCCGGCGATGTACTTGCTGTTGGCGAGCCGCTTGTCCATCACGCCGTAGAGCCGCTTCGCTTCGTTGGTGTAGCGGTTGATCGCGTACTCGAGCTTGTCGGGCGCGTAGATGCGGAAGTGATGGGTCTGTCCGAGCATCGGGCCGACGCTGCCCATCTGGAACATCAGCCACTGCAGCACTTCGTATCGCGCGGTAATCGCTTCGGGCATGAAGCGGCCAGTCTTGGCAGCGAGGTAGACGAGGATCGCGCCCGATTCGAACAGCGCAAACGGCTTGCCTTCGGGTCCGTCGGGGTCGACGATGGCAGGGATCTTGTTGTTCGGGCTGATCGCGAGGAATTCGGGCTTGAACTGGTCGCCGGCGCCGATGTCCACTGGAATCACCCGGTACGCCAGGCCACACTCTTCGAGCATGATGTGAACCTTGTGTCCGTTGGGTGTGGCCCACGAATACACTTCGATCATTGACCGCCTCCTGGTTGCCACGCCACTCTAGACGAAGTCACTAATCCATGTTCGAGTCCATCAAGCGCTGGATGGCAGGCGACCGGCCCGAAGGTCCCGACTGGTCCGCCGTCTCCGCGTGGGCCTCGCAGCACGGCCATCGATTCAAGCGCGCGAAGGAGGAGCAGGGCTTCGCCATCGAAGGCGCCTTCGGCGATCGGCCATGGCGCCTCGAGTGGGGGCCGCCGCAGCGCGCCTATATCGACACCGAAGAGCTGCGCATCCGCATGGAGCTGAAGCTGCCGTCGGACCTGCAGATGATGGTGCTGACGCGCCCGCTGCTCGAGCTGCTGGAGCGCGAGACCTTCGAGCACTACACCGAGAGCACGCAGACCCACATCGACATCGCGACACCGGAAGAGATGCGCTGGCTCGCGATGTTCCCGAAGGTCACGCTGGTGTTGCCGAAGGCCGTTCGCGGGCGCTTCGGCGCCGTCGGCAGCAACCCGCAGACCACCGCAGCATGGGTCGACGGCACGTTCGCGCAGCAGCTCGAGCAGGCCGCTACCGGCCTACTGGCTGGCGAACCGCCATTCGTGCTGATGACCTTGCGCGGCCGCGTCTATCTGCGGCTGGAGCTCGATCCACCGGATCCGCTTGCCATCGCGCAAGCGGTCGACTTGTTCCATGTCGGCCTGGCAGACGCAGATGAGTCCCGAGGATTCGAAGCCTCCGGGGTGATCAAGACCCGTTCGGGCTGAGCAGAACCCGTTCGGGCTGAGCAGAACCCCGTTCGGGCTGAGCCTGTCGAAGCCTCGCGCGACCGGCAAGGGCTTCGACAAGCTCAGCCCGAACGGGGTCGGTGGATCGCCGACGGGAGAGGGAGTCTCACGCGTACTTGCCGATCTCCAGCTTGGCGATCGCGTTGCGGTGGACTTCGTCCGGACCATCGGCGAAGCGCAGCGTGCGGGCCTGCGTGTAGAAGCTCGCAAGCGGGAAGTCCTGGCACATGCCGCCGCCGCCGTGCACTTGCATCGCCCAGTCGATGACCTTGCAGGCCATGCTCGGCGCGACGACCTTGATCATCGCGATCTCGGCCTTCGCGGTCTTGTTGCCGGCCACGTCCATCATCCATGCCGCTTTCAAAGTCAGCAGCCGCGCTTGGTCGATCATGCAGCGCGCTTCGGCGATGCGCTCGCGTGTGACGCCCTGGTCGGACACCGGGCGGCCGAAGGCGACGCGCTTGGTCGCGCGCTTGACCATCAGCTCGAGCGCGCGCTCGGCGAGGCCGATCAGCCGCATGCAATGGTGAATGCGTCCCGGCCCGAGGCGGCCTTGCGCGATCTCGAAGCCGCGGCCTTCGCCGAGCAGGATGTTGCTTGCTAGAACGCGCACGTCTTTGAAGCGCACTTCCATGTGGCCGTGCGGCGCGTCGTCGTAGCCGAAGACTTGCAGCGGTCGAACGACGGTGATCCCCGGCGCGTCGGCGGGCACGAGGATCATCGACTGCTGCGAGTGGCGCGGCGCTTCGGGGTCGGTCTTGCCCATGAAGATGTAGACCTTGCAGCGCGGGTCGCCGGCGCCCGAGGTCCACCACTTGCGGCCGTTGAGCACGTAGGAGTCGCCGTCGCGTTCGATTCGAGCTTCGATGTTGGTCGCATCGGACGACGCGACGTCGGGCTCGGTCATCGCAAATGCGCTGCGGATCTCTCCGGCGAGCAGCGGCTCGAGCCAGCGCTTCTTATGCTCGGCGGATCCATAGCGAACGATGGTCTCCATGTTGCCGGTGTCGGGCGCCGAGCAATTGAACACCTCGCTGGACCACGGCACGCGGCCCATGATCTCGGCCAACGGCGCGTACTCCTGGTTCGTCAGGCCGACACCGTATTCGCTTTCCGGCAGGAACAAATTCCACAGCCCTTGGGCGCGCGCTTTCGGCTTGAGCTTCTCGATCACCTGCAACGGCGTCCAGCGATTGCCCGCCTTCGTGTTCGCTTCGATCTCGATCGTGTAGGCGTCTTCGGCCGGGTAGACATGCTCGTCCATGAAGCGCTGCACTCTCGCTTGAAGCTCCTGTGTGCGCGGCGAATAGTTGAAGTCCATGGTGTTCTCCGAAGAACAGTGACACGTGATTCGTGATTCGTATTCTTCGCGCGTTGCGCGTGTTCCGCGGTCGCCTGGGCGACTCGCGGATGAAATTCACGACCCGCTCTGACGCGCGATCTTCCACCCCATTTCGGCGAGCGGGCGCGCGCCCGCACCGGCCTGCTTGGCGACCGCGCTCGACGCGGTGCCGTCGACGACGCGCTTGGCGATGCCTTGCAGAATGCCGGCCATGCGGAACAAGTTGTACGCCATGTAGAAGTTCCAGTCGGCCATCACCGCGTCGGGGTCGGCGCGGCCGGTGCGCTCGCAATATCGGCGCACGTAGTCCTTTTCGCTCGGAATGCCGAGCGACGCGATGTCGACGTCGCCGATGCCGCGGCCCGTGGTGGTCGGGATGTGCCACGACATGCAGTGGTAGCTGAAGTCGGCGAGCGGGTGGCCGATCGTCGACAGCTCCCAGTCGAGCACCGCGAGCACGCGTGGCTCGCTCGGATGGAATACGAGGTTGTCGAGCCGATAGTCGCCGTGCACCACCGATACCTGGCTCTCGTCGCGCGCGCTCGCCGGCATGTGCGCGGGCAGCCACTCCATCAAGCGATCCATCTCGACGATCGGCTCGGTGATCGAGGCGATGTACTGCTTGCTCCAGCGGCCGATCTGGCGATCGAAATAGTTGCCCGGCTTGCCATAGCCCTCGAGCCCGGCCGCCTTGACATCGACCTTGTGCAGCGCCGCGATGACGCGGTTCATCTCGTTGTAAATTTCGCCGCGATCCGCTTTCTCCATGCCGGGCAGCGACTGGTCCCACAGCACGCGGCCTTGCATGAACTCCATCACGTAGAACGCGCGGCCGATAACGGCTTCGTCTTCGCACAGCAGCAGCATGCGCGGCACCGGCACATCGGTGTCGTGCAGCGCACGCATCACCGTGAACTCGCGGTCGATCGCGTGCGCCGACGGCAGCAGCTTCGCAGCCGGGCCCGGCTTGGCGCGCATCACATACGACACGTTCGGCGTGACGAGCTTGTAGGTCGGGTTCGATTGCCCTCCCTTGAACTGCTCGACCGCGAGCGGGCCGGCGAAGCCCGCGAGGCGCGACTGCAAAAAGCTCTCCAGCGCGCGCGTGTCGAAGGCGTGCTGGTCGGCGACAGGTTTGGTTCCGGTGTAGGCGTCCATGCGGCGATCAGTCTCGGTTGAATCGGGGCGCACGTGCCGCGTGCCACCTATTGTTTGGAAGCGATGGCGAGCAACTTCTCTTTCGAGAGCACGACGAGTCGCGTCGGCTCGATTCGCACCGCGCCGTCACGCTCGAAGCCCTTGAGCTCCTGATTCACGCGTTGCCGCGAAGCACCGAGCATCTGCGCCAGGTCTTCCTGCGCGAGCTGCAGGCCGATGCGGATCTCCTCGCCGTCCTCGATGCCGTAGCTGCGCGCGAGCAGGATGATCTGCTTGGCGAGGCGCGACGACAGCGAGCAGTTCCCTGAAGTCCGGCTTGCGCACGACGAGCAAGGTGGTCGCGCCATGCGCGTTGGAATCGTGGGTGCGCGGCAAACCGTCGAACAGCGAGATGTCGCCGAACCACACGCCGGGCTCGACGTAGGTGAGCGTGATCTGCTTGCCCGACAGCGACACCGAGCTGACCCGCACCGCGCCCTTGGCCACACCGCACCATTCCTCGGCCGGTTGGCCGCGCGCCGACAGCATCGCGCCGTCGTTCAATCGGCGGACGACGGCTCGCGACAGGATGGCGTTGCGCAGCGGTAGCGAGAGTCTGGAAAACCACGAGCCCGATTCGATGTTGGTCCGCTCGGGCATTGTAAGAACGGGGGTGTTCATATTTTGTCTCTGACGTGACAGCATCATGGGTCTGCGCGAACCTATTGTCCACGAGAGTCCACGAGAGAAAACAGGAGACGAACATGAACGCTGATCCACGCGAAATCCGCAGCCGCCAGAGCGATGTCAGCGCCGAGGAATGGCGCACCCGGATCGACCTCGCCGCCGCGTATCGGCTGGTGGCGCTGTTCAAGTGGGACGACCTCGTCTTCACGCACATCACCGCGCGCGTGCCCGGCGTGCACGATGAATTCCTGATCAATCCTTACGGTTTGATGTTCGAGGAGATCACCGCGTCGAGCCTCGTGAAGGTCGACACCGCGGGCAACCGGGTCGACGACTCGCCGTTCCCGGTCAACCCGGCCGGCTTCACGATCCACAGTGCGGTTCATTCGGCACGGCACGACGCGCAATGCGTGCTGCACACCCACACGCTGAACGGCGTCGCGGTGTCTGCGCAGAAAGCCGGCGTGCTGCCGCTGTCGCAGCAATCGATCTTCGTGCTGTCGAACCTGAGCTATCACGACTACGAAGGCGTTGCGCTGCGCGACGACGAGAAACCGCGGCTCGTGAAAGACCTCGGGCGCAATGACTTCCTGATGCTGCGCAATCACGGCCTGCTGACCTTGGGCGCAACCGTCGCCGACGCGTTCCTCAACATGTATTTGTTCGAGACCGTCTGCAACATCCAGATCCGCGCGATGGCCGGCGGCAGCGAGCTCGTCCATGTCGACCCGCGCATCATCAGCACGGCACAGCAGCAGGCGAAAGAAGTCACCAAGGGCGTCGGCGGCGGCGCGCTGACCTGGCCCGGCCTGCTGCGGCGGCTCGATCGCGCCGACCCGAGCTACCGAACCTGATCAGGCACTGCGCTCGAGACGCAGGTACTGCGCGAGAAGCTTTTCCATCGTCGTGTGCTGCTCGTGCTGATGCAGCCACTGCGTCGGCGCGAGGTTGACCGCGCGAACGACGAGGTCGTCGGGGTCGGCACCGACATCGACGATGTTGATGCAGGCCGGCAGTTGCTCGAGCCTGCCGAAGAAGCCGCGCGTGCCGGTCATTGCGCGCGCGAGCAGCGCGCGGTTCACGCCGCTCGAACGCGGGCAGCGTGCGGTCGAGCAGCTCGCCGATCGACTCGCCGCCGAGAAAGCGCTGCGACTCGATGCCTTGCCTGAACGCGCCGAGGAATGCGGCCTCGACCTCGTCGGGCGGGATGTCGGCCAAGCGCCCGCCGCGAATTTCCTCGAGCGCCGGCTGCGCTTCGAGCGGCATCGGCTGGCGCGCGGCAGCAAGAACGCGCGATGCCGTCTCGACGGTGCGGTTGAGGCCACTGACGATGACACGGTCGAAGCGCACGCCGCATTCGGCGAACAACGCGCCGGCCGCGTCGGCCTGCTGCCGGCCCGCTTCGTTGAGCGGCACGCTATGCGGATGTACCGGGCTGCCATCGGCATGGAAGTAGTCGACCGAGCCGTGGCGCATCAGATGGATGCGCCTTCGTTTCGATACGGCCGCGCTACCTGAAGCGCGGCGCGCGCTTGTCGAAGAAGGCTTGGAGACCTTCGCCGGCGTTGGCATCGAAGAGGCTTTCAATGAAGTGATCGCGCTCGGCGGCGAGCTGTTGGGCGAGGGTATTGGATGCCGCCTGCTGCAGCAGCTCTTTGGCGCCGGTGACGGCATTCGGCGCCATCGCAGCGAGGCGCTCGGCGACGTTCAGAGCTTCAGTGAAGGCCTTGCCACTGTCTGTCACCCAATTGACAAGGCCGTGCGAGTGCAGCTGCTGCGCGCTGATCGGGTCGGCGAGCCACACGAGTTGCTGCACCAGTTGGCGCGGCAACGCGCGCGTGAGATGCCACGTGGCGCCGCCGTCGGGCGTGAGGCCCACACGCGCATATGACAAGATGAAGCGCGCATCAACAGCTGCGACGACGAGGTCGCAAGCGAGCGCGAGCGAGAAGCCTGCACCGGCGGCCGCGCCTTCGACGGCGGCGATCACCGGCTTCGGAAAAACGCGGATCGCGTCGATGAATTCATGCAGGCGTTCGAGCATCTGCACCTGTGCCGACGGTCCGCCCGACTGGCGCCGCGCCCGCAGGCCCTGCAGGTTGCCGCCGGCGCAAAAGTGCATACCGTCGCCGCGCAGGATCACCGCGCGCAGCTCGTCATTGGCCTCGGCAACGTTCAGGGCTTCGACGCCCGCGGACACGAGTTGCTCCGACAAGGTATTGCGCGTCGCGGGGTCGCTGAGAGTCAGCACGAGAGTGCTGCCGTGACGCTCGGTCTTCAGTTCTGACGACATGGTCTGGCTTTCGATGTGCGTTGCCGCTTCTCGCTGCCGTGGAATTGTGTCACGCGGCCCGCGCTGTACCGCTTGCCGCAAGCGGCGCGCAAAGCGTGGATTCCTGCGAATTTTTCGGGCGTGAACCCGCCCGAAACAGGGGTCGCCGCGAGGACTCTTCATGCTAGAGTGCCACGGCACTGAGGTTCACCAAGACGCATGCGCAGAGTCCCCGCCGCTGTCCTGATCGGTTCGATGCTCGGCTTGGCCGCGTCGACATCGATGGCGATCGGATTCGGACGCGTCAGCAACGCCACTGTCCTCGGCCACTCGCTCGAGTTCAGCGCCGCGGTGCACATGGAGGCCGACGAATGGCTCGGCGTCGAGTGCGTCAGCGCTGAAGTCACTGCGGGCGACAGCAAGCTCGCGCCGGCGACGGTGCGAGTTCGGCTCGATCCGCCAAGCGGCGGCACGAGCACCGTGCGAGTCAGCACGACGGTGCGAATCGATGAGCCGGTCGTCACGGTGAAGCTGCTGCTCGGCTGCCCGGTGCGCCTGTCGCGCGAGTTCGTTGCCTTTGTCGATCCACCGCTCGTCGGCCTGCCGCAGACCGCGGTCGCCGAGGCGGCCACGCCAACACCGGCAGCGCCGCCCGCGACATCGACCGATGCGGCCTCAACCAGCCAGTCGTCGACCGGAGTCACTGCACCCGAGCGCGCGGCATCGCCGCCGGCGCCGGCACAGCGCGTCGCGAAACGCGTGTTGCCGCGGCGCGTGAAGCGCCCGACCATCATTGCGTCGACGCCGCCGCGCTCGAACACCGTCAACGCCGCAGCCGCGCCGCCGAGCGACTCGGCCAAAGCGAGCGTCGTTGCGCGCGCGCCAGCGGCCGCGTCGGGGCCGCGCTTGATGCTCGACCCGGCGCAAGCGCTGCTGAAGCCGACGGCTCCGGCCGCGTCGGTGGCCGGATCGACGCTGCCATCAGCGGTGGCCACGGCGGCGCCAGCAGGCGATGCGAGCGACGCGGAGCAGCGCGCGAAGGAGCGCGAGCGCGTCGCCGGTCTCGAGAACCGCGTCGAGCGGATGCTGAAGGAGAGCCAGGCGCAGCAGCAGACGATGGCCGCATTGCAGGCCCGCTTGCGCGAGACCGAAGGCGGCCGCAGCAACGCGGTGCTGTACGGATTGATGGCGCTGGTGGCCCTGCTGCTGCTCGTGATTGCGGCGATGCTGTGGCGCCAATCGCGCTTCAAGGGCCAGTCGACCTGGTGGAGCAGTGGCCCGATGGACCTCGATCGCGGTCCGACGGCGTCCGAGCTCGAGCGCGATCCGACCGCCGACCGCACATCGACGCCCACGCGTGGGGTGCCGCAGCCGGTGGTGGTCGAAGTTCCGTCTCCTCCGCCCATGCCGGCAAAGCCAGCGCCGGTGATCGCCGAACAGCGTGCGCCCGAGCCGCCGTCGACATTCCCCGGCTTGCCGCGCCGTGACCTCACCGTCGAGGAGCTGATCGACCTCGAGCAGCAGGCCGATTTCTTCATCGTGCTCGGCCAGGAAGAGGCCGCCATCGACCTGCTGATGGGGCATGTGCGCAGCAGTGGCGGTGCGAGCCCGATGCCGTATCTGAAGCTGCTCGACATCTACCGTCGGCGCAGCGACCGCGAGGCCTACGCGCGAATTCGCGAGCGCTTCAACCGCCGCTTCAACGCCTACGCCCCCGAGTACGAGTCGAACCCGCGCGACGGCCGCACGCTCGAGAGCTACGCGCCGGTGATGGCGCGATTGCAAGCCGTGTGGCCGACGCCGAACAAGGCGATGGATTTGCTGCAGTCGCTGCTGTTCCGCCGCGACTCGTCGGACGGCACCTTCGACCTTCCCGCCTATGGCGAGCTGCTGTTCCTCTACGCCCACGCGCGCGACTTGGCCGAGCACGAGACGTACATGGACGGCGTCGATCTGCTGCTGCCGCTGCCGAAGGCAGACGAAGAAGCGATGACGCGAACGATCAAGCTCGCGCCGGCGCCCCCGGCAGCGCAGCCTGATGAGCCGTATCCGGTCATCGAACCGACCGCGACGGTCGACCTCGAGCTCGATTTGCGCGACCCGGATACGGGGGTCAAGGTCTAGATCGTCGCAAGTCGGCGCAGCGCTTCGTTCAGCGTCGCATCCTTCTTCGCAAAGCAAAAGCGCACGATGCGCTGCTCGAATCCACCGGGGTAGAACGCCGACAGGGGAATCGCAGCCACACCGATCTCGCGCGTCAAGTGGCGGCAGAACGCCTCTTCGCTGTCGTTGCTGATCGCAGAGTAGTCCACGCACTGGAAGTAGCTGCCTTCGCTGGGCAGCAGCGCGAAGCGCGTGGCCTGCAGTCCGGAGCGAAACAAGTCGCGCTTGCGCTGGTAGAACGCCGGCAGCCCGAGATACGGCGCGGGGTCGGCCATGTATGTGGCCAGGCCGTGCTGCACGGGCGTGTTGACGGTGAAGACGTTGAACTGATGGACCTTGCGGAACTCGGCGGTCAGCGCGGCCGGGGCGGCGACGTAGCCGACCTTCCAGCCGGTCACGTGATAGGTCTTGCCGAAGCTCGAGACGATGAAGCTGCGCGCCGCGAGCTCGGGAATTCGCGCTGCGCTCTCGTGCTGCCGGCCGTCGTAGACCATGTGCTCGTAGACCTCGTCGGCGATGACGATCACTTCGGTTGGGCGCAGCAGCTCGGCGAGGCGCCGCATGTCATCGGCCGACCAGACGGTCGCACTCGGGTTGTGCGGCGTGTTGACGATGATCGCTCGCGTGCGTGGCGTCAGCGCCGCACCGATGGCATCGAAGTCGGGACGAAACGTTCGCGGCGTCAGCGGCACATGCACCGCGCACCCACCGGCCAGCGTGATGTTCGGGTCGTAGCTGTCGTAGCAGGGGTCGAGCACGATCACCTCGTCGCCCGGATGGACGATCGCGAGCACCGCGGTGAGGATCGCCTGCGTGGCGCCTGCGGTCACCGTGATCTCGCTCGCCGCGTCGTAGCGGTGGCCGTACAGCGCGGCGAGCTTCGCTGCGATCGCGTCGCGCAAGGCCGGCACGCCGATCATCGGCGGGTACTGGTTGAGGCCGTTGCGCATCGCGTCGTTCACCGCATCGATGAGCTTCGGATCGCAATCGAAGTCAGGGAAGCCTTGGCCGAGGTTGACGGCGCCGTGCTCCTGCGCCAACGCGGACATCACGCTGAAGATCGTCGTGCCGACCTGCGGCAGGCGGCTCTCGATGACAGGCGTGCGTAGATTCGTGCTGGCCATGTTCACATCTGGTAGTCGTGGGTATCGCCGCCGATCGCGCGTGCGATCAATGCGCGGCTCAAACGATCAGACATCATCTCGGCGAAAGCGTAGACGAAGCTGCGCAGATAAGCGCCGCGCTTGAAGGCGACGCGGGTCACGTTCTGGCCGAACAGATGGCCCGCCGGCCGCCACACCAGGTCGCCGCCAGGCGGATCGTCGCGCACCGCGATCTCTGCGAGCACACCGACACCGAGACCGAGCCGCACATAGGTCTTGATCACGTCGGCATCGATCGCCTCGAGAACGAAGTTGGGCTTCAGGTGACGCGCCGCGAACGCGTGGTCGACACGCGTGCGGCCGCTGAACGAGGTGTGGTACGACACCAGCGGCACCAGCGCCAGGTCTTCGAGCGAGATGCGCTCGAGCTGCGACAGCGGGTGTCCGGCCGGCATCACGACGGCGTGCTGCCATTCGTAGCAGGGCAGTGTGACGAGCTCGTCGAACTCGGACAGCGCTTCGGTCGCGATCGCGATGTCGGCGATCTCGTCGATCACCATTTGCGCCACCTGTGCCGGCGCGCCCTGGTGCAGACTGATGTTGACCTTGGGGAAGCGCTTGCGCAGCTGGGCGATCGGCTCGGGCAGGAAGTAGCGGGCCTGCGAATGCGTCGTCGCGATCGACAAGGTGCCGGCATCCTGCTTGGAGAACTCGTCGCCGATGCGCTTCAGGTTGTTGACCTCGCGCATGATGATTTCGATCGCGCGCAGCACCTGCTGACCGGGCTCGGTGACGCGGCGCAGCCGCTTGCCATGGCGCGCGAAGATGTCGACACCGAGCTCGCCTTCGAGTTCGAGGATCGCCTTCGAGATGCCGGGCTGCGAAGTGAACAGCGCCTTGGCCGTTTCGGTGAGATTGAGGTTTTGCCGGACGGCCTCTTGGACGAAGCGGAACTGATGAAGGTTCATATTTCCGGGCAATCTGTGGATGCGCCGGATTATTCCATCTGCAGCCGAATCACACGTCGGGTGCGGGCTCGTCGGGATCGTTCAAGCAGGCGAGCGATGCGTCGGCCATCGCCTCGATGACGCTCGCGATCTCACCGATCGCCGGGCGCAGCGTCCACTGCGTGGCCGGGTGCGCTGCGGCCAGCTCGCCGAGCAGCTCGGGCAAGTCCTTTCGAACATGACCGCCGGCGCCGAGAAATAGCGGCAGCACATCGACGCGCGAGCATCCGGCGGCCGCAAGGCGGCGCCCGCCTTCAGCGAGGTCCGGCGACATGAATTCGAGAAAGCACAGCTGCACCGGAACTTCGGGCGCGCGTTCACGAATGCGCTGCACAACCGCTTCGAACGGCAGCGCCCAACGCGCGTCGCGCGCGCCGTGGGCGAAGAGCAGCAGGCCGCGCGTCATCGCTATTTACCGGTAACGCACCAGCCACGCGAACGCTGCCAGCGAGAGCAGCAGATAGACCGTGCTCGGCGCCGCGGCGACCATCCACGGCGTCCAGTTCTGCAGCAAGCCGAGGTGTCCGGCGACGTTGTTGAGCAGCACGAAGCTGATGCCGAGCATGATGCCGCCGAACACCTTCAGGCTCACGCCGCCGCCGCGCGCGTGCAGGTAGGCGAAGGGCAGCGCGAGGCCGACCATCACGAGGCAGGCGAACGGGTACAGCGCGCGCTTCCAGAACTGGATCTCGTACTGCTGCGCCGCCTGCTCGTTGCTCGACAGGTGGTTGATGTAGCGCAGCAGCTCGAGCGTCGACATGGTGCCCAGGGGCAGCACCGCCGCGGCGACAACGTTCGCCGACAAAGTGCTCGGCCAAGTGAGCTTGTCCATCGTCTGCTCCGCGACTTGCGGCGACTGGCCGGCAACCGCATCGGCCCAGCGGGTGACAGTGACGTCCGATAAGGTCCAGGTCGAGTGCTTGTCAACCTGGCCGTCGCTCGCCGCGATGCGCTGGACCATGCTGCCGTTCGAGTCGAATTCGAAGATGCGGATGTTGTGCAGCATGCCGCCGCTGCCGGCGCTGCCGACGTTGATCGAATACGAGCGCTCGCCGTTGGGTGTGAACTGCCGGTCCTTCAGCCACGCGCCCGAGCGGCCGAGCTTCAGACCGCCTTTGTAGCGGCCCTGGATTTGCGCAGCCTGCTGCTCGGCGAGCGGCGCCAAATAGTCACCGACGACGAAGGTCAGCACGCCGAACCCGAGGCCGAGGCTCGCCAGCAGCGACAGCGCACGGCTCGGCCCGAGGCCGCCGGTGCGCAAGATCGTGTACTCGGACGACTGCGCCAAGCGGGCGAGGGCGTAAATGGTACCGATCAGTACCGCGATCGGCGACAGCTCGTAGAAGTGCGCCGGCAGCTCGAGCAAGCTGTAGGCCGCCGCGTGCAGCGCGGTGTAGTCCCGCTTGCCGACGTCGCCGAGCTCGTCGACGAAATCGATGAAGAAGAACAGCGACAGAAACGCCACGGCGACGAACATCACCGACGACACGATGTCGGCGTAGAACAGCCGGCGGACCGTCTTCATGCGGCCGATGGCTCGACGCGCGGCGTGCGCTGCCAGGCGCGCCGCACATTGCCGTGGTCGCGCCACCAGATCAATGCAATCGCCAGCACGAAGGCGCCGCCGTGCGCGCCGACCAATGCGACGCCCATGCTGACCTTGCCGGCAGCGACCCAGGCTTGGGTGAGGCTGATCATGTTGTAGTAGACGATGAAGCTCATCAGCGCGAACAGCAGGTTCCAGTTGCTGGCGCGCCGCGGGTTTGTCTCAGCCAGGCCGATCGCCAGCAGCAGCAGGTTCGCGCCGCCGAGCACCAGGCCAAGGCGCCACACGAGCTCGCCTTGGAACGGCGCGCTTGGCGAGCGCAGCAAGTCGATCGTCGGCCGCGCCTTCGGCGGCAAGTTCTCGGTGCGCGCGAGAACGCGCTCGCCGGCAGCGACCTTGTAGCCTTCGAAGCGCGACAGCGTCTTCTCCTTGGTCTGTGCGTTCAGCTCGTTGCGCTGGCCGCGATCAAGCTGCAGAAAGCGGGTGTCGCCTTCGACCTCGATGCGGCCGGTGTGCGCCGTCGTCACCGACTCGGCGTCGGGTTGCGACGACAGGATGAAGACGTTGCGCGCGGTGCGCCCGTCTTCCGAGTCGCGCTCGATGAAAAACACGCGCCGTCCATCGCTCGAGGTCTGGAACTGGCCCGGCGCGACGCGCGACAAGTCGGAGCGCCGCTCGAAGCGGTCGCGCAACTCGACGCTGCGCTGGTTCTCCCACGGCCAGACGAACAGCGCCATCACGAACACGACGATCAGTACCGGCCAGCTGGTACGTAATACCGGGCGAACGAAGCGCGACAGGCCGACGCCGCTCGCGAACCAGATCGGCATTTCGCTGTCGCGGTACATGCGCCCGAGCGTCGCGACGACGGCAATGAACATCGACAGCGCGAGCATCGTCGGCAGGTGGCCGAGCGCGGTGTAGCCGAGCAGCAGCACGACGTCCTGCGGCGAGACGCGGCCGAACGCCGCCTGCCCGAGCGTGCGGATCAGCATCATCGTCAACACGATGGTCAGGATGACCACGAGCGTCGCGCCGAAGCTGCGCGCCAGGTCTCGCCGCAAAGTGGAATCGAATAACATCGTTCGCTTGTTCAATCGGACTCGGATTATGGACTTCCGTCATCAACTCTCTACGGCTGGCGCACTGTCCAGTCTCGCGGCCGATGCGCTGCTCGTCGTTATCCACGGCGACGCTGTCGACCCCTCGCTCGACCCGGCGATCGCGTCGGCGATCAAGGACGCCGTCGCACACGGCGACTTCCAATTCAAGGCCGGCCGCACGCTGTACCTGCATCGGCCCGCCGGCCTCAAGGCAGCGCGCCTCGTCGTCGCGGCGGCCGGCAGTGCAAGCGTCAAGGCATTCAAGACCGCCGTCGCGCACGGCCTGGCGCCACTGAAGGGGTTGGGCGCCAAGCATGTCGCCGTTGCATTGGGCAACGCTGGCGAAGTCACGGAGCAGCACGCCGAAGCACTCGCCACCGCGGCGACCGATGCGGTCTATGTCTACCGTCACACCAAGCCGAGCGCGCCGACCGATTCCGCGATGAGCAAGTTCAGCCTCGTCTGCAGCAAGACCGAGGCGCGCGCGGTGCAGAAAGGGCTGGCGCGCGGCCAGGCGATCGCCGCGGGCGTGACCTTGGCGCGCGAATTCGCGAACCGCCCGGGCAACCATTGCACACCGAGCTATCTGGCCGATCAGGCGAAGCGGCTCGGCAAAGACCATGGCCTGAAGGTCGAGGTGCTGGACCGCAAGGCGGTCGAGAAGCTCGGTATGGGGTCGTTTCTCGCCGTCGCGCAGGGATCGAACGAGCCGCTCAAGTTCATCGTCGCGCGCTACGACGGCGCGGGCAAGGCGCAAGCGCCGGTCGTGCTGGTCGGCAAGGGCATCACCTTCGACACCGGCGGCATTTCGATCAAGCCGTCGGCCGAGATGGACGAAATGAAATTCGACATGGGCGGCGCAGCGAGCGTGCTCGGCACCTTGCGCGCGGTTGCCGAGCTCAAGCCGAAGATCAACCTCGTCTGCATCATCCCGTCGTGCGAGAACATGCCCAGCGGCACCGCAATCAAGCCGGGCGACGTCGTGACGAGCCTGTCGGGTCAGACGATCGAGATCCTCAACACCGATGCCGAAGGCCGCTTGATCCTATGCGATGCGTTGACCTACGCGGAGCGCTTCAAGCCCGCGGTCGTCGTCGACGTGGCAACGCTGACCGGCGCCTGTGTTATCGCGCTCGGTCATCACAATTCGGGCATGTTCACCGCCGACGACGCGCTCGCCGAGCAATTGCTCGCCGCGAGCCGCGATTCGCTCGACCCTTGCTGGCGCATGCCGCTCGACGAGGAGTACGACGAAGCGCTGAAGAGCAACTTCGCCGACATGGGCAACGTCGGCCCGCGCGCCGGCGGGTCGATCACCGCCGCGATGTTCCTGCGCCGCTTCACCGGCAAGTACCGCTGGGCGCATCTGGACATCGCCGGCACCGCGTGGAAGTCGGGCGCGAACAAAGGTGCCACCGGTCGGCCGGTGCCGTTGCTGACGCATTTCGTCCTGTCGCAAGCCGGTTGAGGACAACGCGAGAGGAGTCCGTCGCGATGACCGAGGTGCAGTTCCACTTCAACGTTCCCGATCGGCTTCACTACGCCTGCCGCTTGCTGCGCAAGGCGCTGCGCGCGGGAACGCCCGGAGTGACGGTGAGCGCGCCGGCGGCCACGCTGGCGCGGCTGGACCGCGCGTTGTGGAGCTTCGATCCGCAGGAGTTCTTGCCGCATTTGCTGCTGCGCACCGGCGAGCAGCCACCGCAACGGATGCGCCGCACGCCGATCTGGCTCGTCGAGCGCGCCGAGCAGGCGGCGCAGCATCCGGTGCTCGTGCACCTGGGCGACGAGCCCGCTGAAGGCTTCGAAAGCTTCGCCCGGTTGATCGAGATCGTCTCGACCGATGACGACGAGCGTGAGGCGGCGCGGCGCCGCTGGAAGCATTACGCGGCGCGCGGCTACGCGATTGAGAAATTTGAGGTGACCGCATGAAGCGAAGGGCGAGGGGCCCCGTTTACGGGGATCGACCAGCGCAATGCGGTCGGGGCACCGACTGCGCTGCCCGCCGATGGGTCTCCGACGTATCGGAGGTGACCGCGTGAAGCGAAGGGCGAGGGGCCCCGTTTACGGGGATCGACCAGTGCAATGCGGTCGGGGCACCGACTGCGCTGCCCGCCGATGGGTCTGCGACGTATCGGAGGTGACCGCGTGAGCACGGATCGGCCGGGGCCGCCCAAGCGCGTTCCGACGCTGACTGAAGTGGTGGAAGTCGGCTCGCCTGAAGCGCCTGCCGGTCAGCCGGCGCCAGTGCCCGCGGCTGCGACCGAGGCAGCGGCGCCGGCCGCCCAGCGCGCAGTCCCGGAACTCAACGAAGAGCAGATCGCCCAGCGGGTGCTGCTGGGCCTGCAGCGCCAAGTCGACGCCATCGTCGAGCAGCGCTTGCGCGCGGCGGTGACCCCGGCGCTGGCGCGCCTGACCGACGCGCTGGTGCGCGAGCTGCGCACCGAGCTCGCATCGACGATGCGCGAAGTCGTCGTCCAAGCGGTCGCCCAGGAATTGTCCCGTCATCGCAGACGCTAGTCCGTTCGTTGCAGGGGACGGTGACGCCGGAAATCCATGGCGCCACTGGCCGGCGAAAACGCTGTCGCGACCCGAGGATTCCCGATGGAGCAGGGGTTTCATTTGGGGTATGGTGGCGCCCGTTGAGTCTTCAACGCTCTCTCTTCTTCTCTCTCAACATTCCGAATCGGAGGTTATGCATGCAAGTCAAACTGAATGTGTTGGTGTGCGCGGCGGCAGTCGCGTTCGCCGGCGCTGCGTCGGCCCAAGAAATGGTCGTGCGCATCGGCCACGTCGGTCCCGTCTCGGGTGCGCAAGCGCACTACGGCAAGGACAACGAGAACGGTGCACGCATGGCCATCGAGGATCTGAATGCCAAGGGCGTGACCATCGGGGGCAAGAAAGTGAAGTTCGAGCTCGTCGCTGAAGACGATGCGGCCGACCCCAAGCAAGGCACCGCGGCAGCGCAAAAGCTGTGCGACGCCAAGGTCAACGGCGTCGTCGGCCACCTGAACTCGGGCACCACCATTCCGGCGTCCAAGGTCTACAACGACTGCGGCATTCCCCACATCACGCCGTCGGCGACCAACCCCAAGCTGACCCAGCAAGGCTTCAAAACCACGTTCCGGCTGCTGGCCAACGACAACGCGCTGGGCGCCGGTCTGGCGCTGTATGCCGCTGACGGCCTGAAGCTCAAGAAGGTCGCGATCATCGACGACCGCAGCGCCTACGGCCAGGGCGTGGCCGAGGTGTTCAAGAAGACCGCGATGGCCAAGGGCATGCAAGTCGTCGACGAGCAGTACACGACCGACAAGGCCACCGACTTCATGGCCATCCTGACGGCCATCAAGAGCAAGGGCCCGGACGCGATCTTCTTCGGCGGCATGGACCCGCAAGCCGGCCCGATGCTGCGCCAGATGGAGCAGCTGGGGCTGTCCAACGTGAAGTACTTCGGCGGCGACGGCATCTGTACCGACAAGGTTATCGAGCTGTCGGGTGGTGCGAAGACGCTTGGCAACGTGGTCTGCGCAGAGGGCGGCAGCTCGCTCGCGAAGATGCCTGGCGGCACGGCGTGGAAAGCGCGCTACGACGCCAAGTATCCGAAGCAGTTCCAGGTCTATTCGCCGTACACCTATGACGCGACGATGGTGCTGGCCAACGCGATGGTGAAGGCCGGCTCAGCCGACCCGAAGGTGTACATGCCGTTCCTCGCGAAGACCGACTACCAGGGCGTCACCGCGAAGATCGCCTTCGACAACGACGGCGAGCTGAAGAATCCGTCGATGACCTTGTATGTGTACAAGGACGGCAAGAAAGTCCCATTGAATTAACGGCTATCGCCCGGACGGAAGGCGGGGCGCTTCGGCGCCCCTTCTTTTTATTTTCTCTTGCCGACGAAGCGTGCGCCGAGCTGGCGCAGCAAGGGGAGCGTCAACATCAACGCGGCCGATGCGGCCAGCGCCATCGGGATCATCGACGAGGTCACGTCCATCAGCCAGGCGCCGAGCAGAATCAATGCATGACCCAGCAGGTACAGGCGCATTGGGTGTCCGCGAAAAATCGATGTAGCGAATGACATGGGGCGGCTCGCATGAGGGGGTCGATTCGGAGCAACCAGTGTCGCTGATGCGATGCCGATCGAGCCGAGCAAGCGAGCGCCATTTCAGCCGAAGAATTCACGCTCGCCCCCCGACTCACGGGCTATCTGCCGAGCGGACCGCCACCGAAAATCGCCGCATGCGAAAACAAGAGAGTCACTTCAACTGGGAGCGCGAGCGCCGTACCGTTCATTCGAGCGAGTGGCCGTCGACGAGCTGTGCTTCGCTGCTCAGCGAAGACGAAGCGACGACCGAACCGGTGCGTCGAACTCGTTCGCGCGCGGGGGGCTTCGCAGTCAAGATCGTGCTGCCGCTCGGGTTCTTCTTGGCGCTCGCAGGAGTCGGGGTGCAAGCACTGGCGCGCTTGCTTCACGGATAGCGCGGTTCTCGCGTTCAACAGAAACGCCACCGCGACGGTGGCGTCTTGGTTATCGCTTGAACAACTCGTCCAGCAGATCGCCGGGCACCGTGTCCGATACGTCTTCCTCGACGTCCAGACCATGGCTCAACTCGTAAGACGATTCGCGCCACCAGCGGTCGATCTTGACGTTGCTTTGCGCGTCGGCGTCGTTGGCCGGTGCGCCTGCTGTCGTTGCAACGCCGTTCGCCTTGCGCGTCGGGTCTTCTCCGGTGATGTACCTGAACAGAACGGTTGCCACGAGAAACCTCCTCGGCGACAGATCTGTTGTCTTTATACGCTCCGCCAGCGAAAACGCCACCCTTTAGGTGGCGTTTTCGCTGGCGGAGAGAGCGGGATTGCTCGGTATCGGCTCAGGCCGATCCCTCGGCCCTTCGGGCCCGCGCCGTTGGCGCGTCCAGTGACAGTCCACTGGACTGTCACTGAGCGAACCCGAAGCGGACTCTTCTTACCCGCTCTCTCCGCCAGTGAATACGCCACCTCGAGGGTGGCGTATTCACTGGCGGAGAGAGCGGGATTCGAACCCGCGGGGGGCTATTAACCCCCACACGCTTTCCAGGCGTGCGACTTAAACCGCTCATCCATCTCTCCAGCAGCGGACGATTTTAGCCCACGAGATTTCACGGCGACCCGGGTGCTTTGGCCTTCATCAAGGCCATCGCAGTGGCGATCAGCGCAGAGACTTCGGACATGTTGCCGGGCACGATCATCGTGTTGTTCTTCTGCGCGAGATGCGAGTACGCGTCGACGGCTCGCTCGGCGACTTTGAGCTGCACCGCTTGCTCACCGCCGGGCGAGCGGATCGCCTCGGCGATCATGCGGATCGCGCCGGCCGTCGCGTCGGCCACTGCGGTGATCGCCGCGGCCTCGCCTTGTGCCTTGTTGATCTCGGCCTGCTTGGCGCCTTCGGAGCGCGCGATGAAGGCCTCGCGTTCGCCGGTGGCGATGTTGATCTGTTCCTGACGCCGGCCTTCCGATGCGGCGATCAGCGCGCGCTTCTCGCGCTCGGCGGTGATCTGCGCCTGCATCGCGCGCAGGATTTCGGCCGGCGGCGTGAGGTCCTTGATCTCGTAGCGCAGCACCTTCACGCCCCAGTTCATCGCCGCCTCGTCCAGAGCATTGACAACCGACGCGTTGATCGAGTCGCGCTCTTCGAAGGTCTTGTCGAGTTCCATCTTGCCGATCACCGAGCGCAGCAGCGTCTGCGCGAGCTGGGTGATCGCGAAGACGTAGTTGCTCGAGCCGTAGCTCGCGCGCATCGGGTCGGTGACCTGGAAGTAGATGATGCCGTCGACCTGCAGCTGGGTGTTGTCCTTGGTGATGCAGACCTGACTCGGCACGTCGAGCGGCACTTCCTTCAGCGAGTGCTTGTACGCCACGCGCTCGATGAAGGGCACGACGAAGTTCAGCCCCGGGGTCAGCGTGCGGTCGAACTTGCCGAGCCGCTCGACGACCCACTCATGCTGCTGCGGCACGATGCGCAACGTGCGGACGATGAAGATGGCGACGATGACCGCGAGAACGAGTGCGATTGCCATGACGTGTTGCTTCCTGTCTTGATTGTTGTCAGCGCGGCGATGCGGGCGCGAGCACCAGCCAGTTGCCTTCGACCGCCGTCACCACATGCTCGCCCGCAACCGCCTGCGCGCCCGGCTGCAAGCGCGCGGTCCAGGCGCTGCCGCGGTACAGCACGCGGGCTGTTCGATCGGGTCTCCAGGCGACGACGTTGACCCGCTCGCCGATGTCGAGGTTGACGTCGCGGTTCTCGCTCGGCGGTGCCGCGTGCGGCTCGCGAGCGCGCTTGACATGCCACAGCGCGGTCGCGCCGCCGCCGACGAGCGCGCCGACGATGGTCTGCCCCGTGCCCGACAGCCCCAGATGTGCGCCGATCGCCGCGGCCGCGAGGCCGAGTGCCATCATCAAGAGGTAGAACGTGCCGGTGGCCAGCTCGGCCGCGACGGCGATTCCTGCTGCGACCCACCAGAACGACGAGGCGGGAAAATCCATTCGAACTCCTTGGCGGCGCTGCCGTCACCTGTGTGGATCGCGAGTGTAGGCGCGCTCGCCGAGCGCCGCGCTCGAACAGTCCTACACTTCGCGCTTTCTCACTGCGTCACCTGCGAGCTGCCATGCTGCGTTTTCGTTTCCCGATCGTCATCATCGACGAGGACTTCCGCTCGGAAAATACCTCGGGCCTGGGCATCCGCGCGCTCGCCGATGCCATCGTCAAAGAGGGCTTCGAAGTGCTCGGTGCGACGAGCTACGGCGACCTGTCGCAGTTCGCGCAGCAGCAAAGCCGTGCCGGCGCGTTCATCTTGTCGATCGACGACGAAGAGTTCACCGCGTCCGGCCCTGAGCTCGACCCCGCGGTGCTGAGCCTGCGAAAGTTCATCAAGGAAATCCGCTTCAAGAACGCCGACATCCCGATCTACCTGTACGGCGAGACGCGCACTTCGCAGCACATTCCGAACGACATCCTGCGCGAGCTGCACGGCTTTATCCACATGTTCGAGGACACGCCGGAGTTCGTCGCGCGCCACATCATTCGCGAAACGAAGAGCTACCTCGACTCGCTTGCGCCGCCATTCTTCGCCGCGCTGATGGACTACGCGCAGGATGGCTCGTACTCATGGCACTGCCCGGGGCATTCGGGCGGCGTGGCGTTTCTGAAGAGCCCGGTCGGCCAGATGTTCCACCAGTTCTTCGGCGAGAACATGCTGCGCGCCGACGTCTGCAACGCGGTCGAAGAGCTCGGCCAGCTGCTCGACCACACCGGGCCGGTCGCGGCGAGCGAGCGCAACGCGGCGCGCATTTTCAACGCCGATCACTGCTTCTTCGTGACCAACGGAACGAGTACGTCGAACAAGATGGTCTGGCACCACTCGGTGGCGCCCGGCGACGTCGTCGTCGTCGACCGCAACTGCCACAAGTCGATCCTGCACTCGATCATCATGACCGGCGCTGTGCCTGTGTTCTTGACGCCGACGCGCAATCAATACGGCATCATCGGGCCGATCCCGCAGGCCGAGTTCTCGCCCGAGTCGATCCGCCGCAAGATCGCATCGAATCCGCTGTTGAAGGACGTCGACCCGAGCAAGGTCAAGCCGCGCATCCTGACGCTGACGCAGAGCACCTACGACGGCGTGCTCTACAACACCGAGACGATCAAGCACTCGCTCGACGGCTACATCGATACGCTGCATTTCGACGAAGCCTGGCTGCCGCACGCCGCTTTCCACACCTTCTACGGCGAGTACCACTCGATGGGCCGCGCCCGGCCGCGGCCGAAAGATCAGCTCGTTTTCGCAACGCAGTCGACACACAAGCTGCTCGCCGGAATCAGCCAGGCATCGCAGGTGCTGGTGCAGGATGCGCAGGAGCGCAAGCTCGACCGGCATCTCTTCAACGAGGCCTACCTGATGCACACGTCGACGAGCCCGCAGTACGCGATCATCGCGTCGTGCGACGTCGCAGCGGCGATGATGGAAGCGCCCGGCGGCCCGGCGCTGGTGGAGGAAAGCATTCTCGAGTCACTCGACTTTCGCCGTGCGATGCGCAAGGTCGACAAGGAGTTCGGCCGCGACTGGTGGTTCACCGTCTGGGGCCCGGAGAAGCTCGCCGCCGAAGGCATCGGCAAGAGCGGCGACTGGGTGCTCAAGGCGGGCGAGAAGTGGCACGGCTTCGGCGAGCTCGCCGAGGGCTTCAACCTGCTCGACCCGATCAAGAGCACGATCATCACACCGGGTCTCGACATGTCGGGCAAGTTCGGCAAGACCGGCATCCCGGCGAGCATCGTCACGAAGTACCTGGCCGAGCACGGCGTGGTGGTCGAGAAGACCGGTCTCTACTCGTTTTTCATCATGTTCACGATCGGCATCACCAAGGGCCGCTGGAATACGCTCCTGACCGCGCTGCAGCAGTTCAAGGACGACTACGACCGCAATGCGCTGATGGGCCGCGTGCTGCCCGAATTCGTCGCCGCGTACCCGCGCTATGAACGAATGGGCTTGCGCGATCTGTGCCAGAGCATCCACGCGATGTACGCGAAGGGCGACATCGCACGGCTGACCACCGACATGTACCTGTCCGATCTGCAGCCCGCGATGAAGCCGAGCGACGCGTTCTCCTACATCGCACACCGCAAGACCGAGCGGGTGGCGATCGACGAGCTCGAAGGACGCATCACGACTGCACTGCTGACGCCGTATCCGCCCGGGATCCCGCTGCTGATTCCGGGCGAGCGCTTCAACCGCAAGATCGTCGACTTCCTGCGCTTCACGCGCGAGTTCAACGCCGCATTCCCCGGCTTCGACACCGACGTGCACGGCCTCGTCGAAGACGAAGGCGAGGGCGCCGCGCGGCGCTATTACGTCGACTGCGTCGGCGCCGGCTGATTACTGCGCGAGCGTCGGCGAGGCGGTACGTTCGAGCAGCACGTAGCGCGCTGCGTTGAGCTTCACCTGACCGTTGGCGACGACGACCTGCTGGCCGCCGTACGCGTCCTTCAGCCAGCGCCCGTCGGGGAAGGTGCTGCCGACCGGAATGACGACCTCGCCGCTGACGTTCATCGCGACGACGACGCGGTCATCGCTGGCTGCGTCGATGCGGCTGAAAACATAAGGCGTTTCGGACAGCATCTGGTGCGTGCCGCGGGCGAGTGCGACATGGCGCGAGCGGAAGCTGCCGAGCTTGCGCCAATGCGCCAGCAGCGCGGGGTCGGCGCTGCTCCAGTTCATGTCGGAGCGAGTCGCTTGGCGCGGGTCGGATGCCGGAGCGCGTCCTGCGGGACGCGCCGTTTCGTCGCCGTAGAAAATTTGCACGCCACCCGGCGCCAGCAGCAACGCGGCAGCGCCGTCGACGAGCCGCGAGCGATCGAACAGCTCAGTGTCGCGTGACGACAGAAAGCTCAGCGTCGAATGACCGGGGCGACCCGCCAGTGCACTGGCGTAGCGGGCGAACAGCGGCTCGGGTTGCTCCAGGCCGGCACTGCGCCGCTGGAAGTCGAAGTTGACGAGCGCGTCGAAGCCGAAGTCGTTCAGCGCATGGCGCTCGGGTCCCAAATCCGGATATTCGCCGCCCATCCAGAACGGCTGGTCATCGATCTTCTTCGACGGGTTCTTCGCTTTCCATTCGGCGAGCGCCTGCGTGGCCTTCGTCTTCAGTGCGAGCCAGGTATCGGGCTCGACGTGTTGGACCGAAACGGCGTGAATTCCGTCGATGCCGTAATCGCGTACCCAATCGGCGAGCCACTTCACGAGATGGTCGCGCACCGTCGCGTTCGTCAAGTCGACGGCCCGGGTCCCGGGCTTGTTGCGCAGGAATCGCGGCAGCTTCACCGGCTCCTTGCTCTCGGTGCGGAAGTCGGGCCGCGAGGCGACTTGCATGGTGTAGGTGTCGCTCCCGCCGGCGAGGTAGCCGGGCAGCGCCGCGCGCACCCAGTCTCGGCCCCACCAGTCGCCGAAGGCGAAGTTGCTGTGGTCGATGAAGCTGTCGTAGTTGCGCAGCGTCGCGCCCGACGCGCCCGGCCACAGCACCCGCACGCCGAGCTCTTGCGCGGTCTGGATGTCGAGCTCGCCGGGGTGATTCATCTGCACGTCGAAGACGATGCGGATGCCTTGCGCGTGTGCCGTGTCAACCATCTCGCGCAGCTCGTCGGCCGTTCCGATGTTGGCGTCGAGCAGCGTGTAGTCGAGCGCGTCGTCGCCGTCGTAGGCGTAGCGCTTGAACTCCTTGCTGCCGCCGACGACCCAGCCGTGGATCTGCTCGTACGGCGCGCTGATGCAGATCGCGTTGACGCCCAGTTGCTTGAACCAGCCGTCGCGCAATTTGTTCGTCACGCCCTTCAAGTCGCCGCCGTGGAAAGTGGCCACATCGTCTTGCGGTGCCGCTTCGCGCTTGCGGCCGTAGGCGTTGTCGTTGGCCGGGTTGCCGTTGTCGAAGCGGTCGGTGATCAAGGCATAGACGATTGCGTTGTCGGCGAACGTGCCCGCAACGGTCAACGGCGCGATCGGCTGCGCCGGCGCCGATGCAGCCGATGCGGCGGCTTGCGGCGCCGGTGCGGCGGGTGGCGGTGCAGTGCACGCCGCCAGCAGCGACAGCGCGAAAGCCAGCGAAAGAAGTTGCCTGACTGCCATCGTCTCCTCTGCGGCTAAGATAAAAAAATGCAGTCTAGCCACATCGATCAAACATTTCCCCGCCTCGTCGGCGACATCGGCGGCACCAACGCGCGCTTCGCGTGGCAGCAAAGCGCCGGCGACCTGCTCACCGACATCGATACCTTGCCGTGCGCTTCGCATGCGTCGCTGCTCGATGCGATGCGCCACTACCTGGCAGAACATCGGCGGCCGCCGCCGCGTTGGTGTGCGATCGGGATCGCCAACCCGGTTGTCGGCGACCAGGTCCGGATGACCAATCACGACTGGACCTTCTCGATCGAGGCGGTGCGTACGGAGCTCGGTCTGCAGCGCTTCCTCGTCATCAACGACTTCACTGCGCTCGCGCTGTCGCTTCCCGCACTCAGCCGGGACGATCTGCGGCAGGTGGGCAACGGAGAGCCGGTGGCCGGCGCGCCGCTCGGCCTCATCGGTCCCGGCACGGGGCTCGGCGTGTCGGGGCTGCTTCCGCAGACGCATGGCCATGGAGCGATACCGATCAACGGCGAAGGCGGCCACGTTAGCCTCCCCGCGACCGACGAGCGCGAAGAGCGCGTCGTCGCAATCCTGCGCCAGCGCTTCGGTCACGCGTCGGCCGAGCGTGCGGTGTCGGGCCAAGGCCTCGTGAATCTCCACGCCGCGGTGTGCGAGCTGGCCGGCGAGCGGGCCTCGTCGCTCAGCGCCGCCGAGATCACCGACCGCGCGCTCGCCGGCAGTGACACGCGCTGCGACGAAGCGCTCGAGCTTTTCTTCAGCTTTCTCGGCACCGTGGCCGGCAACCTGGCGCTGTCGCTCGGCGCGCGTGGCGGCATGTACATCGGCGGCGGCATTGTTGCGCGCCTCGGGGAGCGAATCGATCGCTCGCCGTTTCGCGCTCGCTTCGAGAGCAAGGGCCGATTCAGTGGCTATCTACACGCCATTCCGACCTACGTGGTGCAGGCGAAGGTTTCACCGGCGCTGATCGGCGCGGCCCGCGCGCTCGACGATCTCTGAGCGTTTCGGCTGCTCGACTCAGTCTGCCTCGGCCGACCCCGCCATCGCGTGACTGAAGCCGCCGTCGACGTAAGTGATCTCCGAGGTGACGCCGGAGGCCAGATCGGACAGCAGGAAGGCGGCGACGTTGCCCACGTCGTCGATCGTGATGTTGCGGCGCAGCGGCGAATTGGTTGCGACGATATCGAGGATTTTGCCGAAGCCCTTGATGCCCGAGGCCGCCAGCGTCTTGATCGGGCCGGCCGAGATGCCGTTGACCCGCACGCCCTTTGCGCCCAGGCTGGCCGCGAGATAGCGCACGCTGGCCTCGAGCGAGGCCTTGGCCAGGCCCATCGTGTTGTAGCCCGGGACGCTGCGCATCGCGCCCAGGTAGGTCAGCGTCAGCAACGCGGAGCCGGGGCGTAGCCGCGGCAAGGCGGCCTTGGCCATCGCCGGGAAGCTGTAGCTCGAAATGTCATGGGCGATGCGGAACGCGTCGCGCGACAGGCCGTCGAGGAAGTCGCCGGCAATCGCTTCGCGCGGCGCAAATCCGATCGCATGGACGAAGCCGTCGAACTGCGGCCAGGCTTCGCCCAGCTGCCCGAATGCGCGCTCGATTTGCGCGTCGTCGGCGACGTCGAGGTCGAAGACGAGCTTGGAGCCGAACTCGGCGGCGTACTCGGTCACGCGCTCCTTGAAGCGCTCTCCCTGGTGGCTGAACGCCAGCTCGGCGCCTTCGCGGTGGCAGGCCCGGGCGATGCCGTAGGCGATGGAGCGGTTGTTCAAGATGCCGGTGATCAAAAAGCGCTTGCCGGCCAGGAATCCCATGCTGTCTCCAAACGTTTGAGGTGTCGCCGAATTTTCGCACCGCGCGGCGTCCACCGAGGGACTTGACAGTCACAGGTGTTGCCTGTACCTCGACCGCGCGTTAGAATTGCGGTTTCTCGAGAAAGCTGCATGGGCGGATTCTTCCAGCCCATTTTTTTTGGCCATTGCGCTTTTATTTTCGACTCGCAAATTTCATATTCGCTGAAGCATGAACTGGCAAGCTGCCGTCGAACGAACCGTGACTGGGTTGGGCTATGAGCTCGTGGACACCGAGCGCAGTGCCCGCGGCCTGCTGCGGGTGTTCATCGACCGCCAAAGCGACGATCCGGCGGGCGAGTTCATCACGGTCGACGATTGCGAAAAGGTGACGCGCCAGCTGCAGCATGTGCTCGAGGTCGAAGGCTGCGCTTACGAGCGGCTCGAGGTGTCGTCGCCGGGGCTGGATCGGCCGCTGAAGAAGGCCGCCGACTACGCGCGCTTCGCCGGCGAGCGCATCGAGCTCACGCTGAAGCTGCCGTTCAAGGGCCGCAAGAAGTACCAGGGTGTGTTGCAGGCACGTGATGACGGTGAAGGATGGCGCATCGTGTTCGACGATGGCAAGGCCGATCAGGCGATGGATTTCTCGCTCGAAGAAGTGCGCGAAGCCCGGCTGGTGCCGGTGGTCGATTTCAAGGGGCGCCGGTTCGCGTCGCCCCCGGGGGCGTCTGCGAGCGAAGAGCCGCAGGCCAATGCAGAGGTGGATGGAGGTCGAAAACAATGAACCGCGAACTGTTGATGCTGGTGGACGCGATTTCACGCGAGAAGAGCGTGGACCGCGAAGTCGTGTTCGGCGCCGTTGAGGCCGCGCTCGCGTCGGCTTCGAAGAAGCTGCATGGCGGCGAGGTCGACATGCGCGTGTCGGTCGACCGAGAGACCGGCGACTACGAGACCTTCCGCCGCTGGCACGTCGTGCCCAACGAGGCCGGCCTGCAACTGCCCGACTCCGAGATCCTCCATTTCGAAGCGCTCGAGCAGATCGCCGACATCGAGGTCGACGACTACATCGAAGAGCCGGTCGAATCGGTGTCGATCGGCCGCATCGGCGCGCAGGCCGCCAAGCAGGTGATCCTGCAGAAAATCCGCGACGCCGAGCGCGAGCAGCTGCTGAACGACTTCCTGTCGCGCGGCGAAAAGATCTTCGTCGGCACCGTCAAGCGCCTGGACAAGGGCGACATCATTGTCGAGTCAGGGCGCGTCGAAGGGCGCCTGCGCCGCAGCGAAATGATCCCGAAGGAAAACCTGCGCTCCGGTGACCGCGTTCGCGCCTACATCGCCGAGGTCGATCCGACTTTGCGGGGCCCGCAAATCCTGCTGTCGCGCAGTGCGCCCGGCTTCATGATCGAACTCTTTGCGCAAGAGGTGGGCTCGCGCGCCAAGATCGCCGTGCTGTCGCACGACAAGCGGGTCGATCCGATCGGCACCTGCGTGGGGGTGCGCGGCTCGCGCGTCAACGCCGTCACCAACGAGCTTGCCGGCGAGCGCGTCGACATCGTGCTGTGGTCTGAAGATCCGGCGCAATTCGTCATCGGTGCGCTCGCGCCGGCCAACGTGCAATCGATCGTCGTCGATGAAGAGCGTCATGCGATGGACGTCGTCGTCGACGAGGAAAATCTCGCGATCTCGATCGGTCGCGGCGGGCAGAACGTTCGCCTCGCGTCCGAGCTGACCGGCTGGCGCATCAACATCATGACGGCCGAAGAGTCGCAGTCCAAGCAAGCCGAGGAAAGCGACTCGGTGCGCAAGCTGTTCGTCGAAAAGCTCGACGTCGACGTCGAAGTCGCCGACATCCTCATCGCCGAGGGCTTCTCCAGTCTCGAGGAAGTGGCCTACGTTCCGATGCAGGAAATGCTCGAGATGGAAGGCTTCGACGAGGACACCGTCAACGAGCTGCGCACCCGTGCCAAAGACGCACTGCTGACGATGGAAATCGCCCGCGAAGAGCGCGTCGATGACGTGTCGCAAGACCTGCGCGACCTCGAAGGCCTGTCGCCCGAGCTGATCGAAAAGCTCGCCGTCGGCGGCATCCACACGCGCGACGATCTCGCCGACCTCGCGGTCGACGAGCTGACTGAAATTTCCGGTGTCGACGAGGCGCAGGCCAAGACGCTGATCATGAAGGCGCGTGAACATTGGTTCACCGCCTGAGCGAAACAGCCGCTAGCGCGCCGCACCGCAAGACCCAAGCAAGGATTCAACAATGGCTGTGACCACCGTCGCCCAACTCGCCGCAGAGCTCAACCGCTCCGCCAGCGCACTGCTCGAGCAGTTGCAGTCGGCTGGCGTCAGCAAAGCGTCGACGGACGACGCACTGACCGATGCCGACAAGGAGCGCCTGCTCGACCACCTGCGTTCGTCTCACGGCACCACCGGCGGCGAGCGCAAGAAGATCACGCTCACCCGCAAATCGACCAGCGAAATCAAGCAGGCCGACGCGAGCGGCAAGGCGCGCACGATCCAGGTCGAGGTCCGCAAGAAGCGCACCTTCATCAAGCGCGACGAGACCGCCGCAGTTGAGGCGAGTGCCGCACCCATGGTTGACGAGGCCGAGCTGCAGCGTCGCGAGACCGAAGCGCAGGCGCAAGCCGAGCTGCTGCGCCGCCAAGAAGCCGAGCTCGAAGAGAAGCGCCGCCTGCGCGAAGAGCAGGCCAAGGCCGAGCGCGAAGCCGCCGAAGCTCGCCAGCGAGAAGCCGCTGAGGCGGCCGCCAAAGCCGCGGCCGATGCGTCGGCCAGCGCGAAGGCCGCCGGCGGCAAGGCGGCGCCAGCGCAGCCTGCTGCGCCGGCCGCCGCACCGGCGCCGGTCGAGCCGGCCAAGCCGATGCTGCGCGTCATCAAGGCGGCCGACGTCGTCGACGAAGAGAAGCAGCGCGCCGTCGAGCTCGCCAAGCGCCGCAAGGCGGCTGAAGACGAAGCCTCGGCGATCCGCGCGATGATGTCGGCGCCGAAGAGGGTGCTGACCGCGAAGAAGCCGGAAGAGGCCGCCAAGCCCGAAGCCGGTAAGGAAGGCATCAAGGGCACGATTCACAAGGCTGCTGCAGCACCGGGCGCACCGGCCGCGCCGGGCGCAGCCAAGCCGGGCGACAAGAAGTCGATCAAGTCCGAGAAGCTGTCGTCGAGCTGGGCTGACGACGCGGCGAAGAAGCGCGCCGTCAAGGGCCGCACCGACGCGCCCGCAGGGGGCGCTCGCGCCGGCTGGCGCGCGCCGCGCGGCGGCCGTCGCGGCGAGCGCGGTGACGGCGGCACGTCGAGCTTCGTCGCACCGGTCGAGCAGCAGGTGCAGGAAGTGCACGTGCCCGAGACGATCAGCGTCGCCGACCTCGCGCACAAGATGTCGGTCAAGGCGTCCGAAGTCATCAAGCAGCTGATGAAGCTCGGCCAGATGGTCACGATCAATCAGCAGCTCGATCAAGAGACGGCGATGATCTTGGTCGAGGAAATGGGCCACAAGGCCGTCGCCGCCAAGCTCGACGACCCCGAGGCTTTCCTCGAAGAGGGAGAGACCGAGGCGGTGCACGAGCTGCAGCCGCGTGCGCCGGTGGTCACCGTGATGGGTCACGTCGACCACGGCAAGACCTCGCTGCTCGACTACATCCGCACCGCACGCGTGGCGGCCGGCGAAGCGGGCGGCATCACGCAGCACATCGGCGCCTACCACGTCGACACGCCGCGCGGCATGATCACCTTCCTCGACACTCCTGGCCACGCGGCGTTCACCGCGATGCGTGCGCGTGGCGCGAAGGCCACCGATATCGTGATCCTGGTCGTCGCCGCCGACGACGGCGTGATGCCGCAGACCAAGGAAGCGATCCATCACGCGAAGGCGGCTGGCGTGCCGATCGTTGTCGCGATGAACAAGATCGACAAGCCCGAAGCGAACATCGAGCGCCTGAAGAGCGAGCTGGTCGCCGAGCAAGTGGTGCCGGAAGACTTCGGCGGCGACTCGCCGTTCGTTCCGGTGTCGGCCAAGACTGGGCAGGGCATCGATTCACTGCTCGAGCAGGTGCTGTTGCAGGCCGAAGTGCTCGAGCTGCGTTCGCCCACCGAAGCAATGGCCAAGGGCCTCGTCATCGAAGCCCAGCTCGACAAGGGCCGCGGCCCGGTCGCGACGGTGCTCGTGCAGTCGGGCACCTTGAAGCGCGGCGACGTGGTGCTTGCCGGATCGAGCTACGGCCGTGTGCGCGCGATGCTCGACGAGAACGGCAAGCCGACGACCGAAGCCGGTCCGTCGATCCCGGTCGAGATCCAGGGCCTGACCGAAGTGCCGCAGGCCGGCGACGAGTTCATGGTGCTTGCCGACGAGCGCCGGGCGCGCGAAATCGCGACCTTCCGCTCTGGCAAGTACCGCGAC
>VBCQ01000158.1 GCA_005882155.1 Betaproteobacteria bacterium | reverse complement strand
GAGGGTTTCGGAGTCCCCCTCATGACCGCCAACATTCTGCAGCGACTGCCCGCCGGCGAGCGCGTCGGCATCGCCTTTTCGGGCGGCCTGGACACCAGCGCCGCAGTGCACTGGATGCGGGCCAAGGGAGCGATCCCCTGCGCCTACACCGCCAACCTCGGCCAGCCCGACGAAAGCGACTACGACGAGATTCCGCGCAAGGCATTGGCCTACGGCGCGGAGAAGGCGCGCCTGGTCGAATGCCGGCCGCAGCTCGTCGCCGAGGGCATCGCCGCGATCCAGTGCGGCGCGTTTCACATCACTTCGGGCGGCACGACCTACTTCAACACGACGCCGCTCGGCCGCGCCGTGACCGGCACCGCGCTGGTGGTGGCCATGCGCGAAGACAACGTCAACATCTGGGGCGACGGCAGCACCTACAAGGGCAACGACATCGAGCGCTTCTATCGCTACGGATTGCTCGCGAATCCGAAGCTGCGCATCTACAAGCCGTGGCTCGATCAGCAATTCATCGATGAGCTCGGCGGGCGCAAGGAGATGTCGGAGTACATGATCGCCAACGGCTTCGAATACAAGATGAGCGTCGAGAAGGCGTACTCGACCGACTCGAACATCTTGGGCGCGACGCACGAAGCGAAGGACCTGGAGTTTCTCAACGCCGGTGTCGCGATCGTCAAGCCGATCATGGGCGTCGCGTTCTGGCGCGACGACGTGGCGGTGAAGGCCGAGACGGTGTCGGTGCGCTTCGAAGAAGGGCAGCCGGTCGCCTTGAACGGCCGCACGTTTGCGAGCGCACTCGCGCTGTTCAGCGAAGCGAACGAAATCGGCGGTCGCCACGGCCTCGGCATGTGCGACCAGATCGAGAACCGCATCATCGAAGCGAAGAGCCGCGGCATCTACGAAGCACCCGGCATGGCGCTTCTGCACATCGCCTACGAGCGGCTCGTGACCGGCATCCACAACGAAGACACGATCGAGCAATACCGCAACAACGGCCGCCGCCTCGGCCGATTGCTCTACCAGGGCCGCTGGTTCGACCCGCAATCGCTGATGCTGCGCGAGACCGCCCAGCGCTGGGTCGCACGCGCGGTAACCGGTGAAGTCACCCTCGAGCTGCGCCGCGGCAACGACTATTCGCTGCTCGACACGACGAGCCCGAATCTGACCTATCACCCTGAGCGCTTGACGATGGAAAAAGGCGAGGGTGCGTTCACGCCACAAGACCGCATCGGGCAGCTGACGATGCGCAACATGGACATCGGCGACACGCGAGAGAAGCTGCAGGTGTATTCGCAGGTCGGGCTGTTGGGGGCGGAGTCGGATGGGGGGATCCCGTTGTTGTCGGGGTCGGGTGAGGGTGAGGCGGGCGATTGACCGAAGCGTGTCACCGTATCCCGTTCGCACTGAGCCCGTCGAAGGGCCCGCGCACAACCAACCCCGTTCGGGCTGAGGTATCGAAGCGTCGCGCGGAGATCAGGGTGAACGGAAGGTGGTGGCGTGCGGCACTTCGACAGGCTCAGTGCGAACGGGAATCGCGTTGCGTTCTATCCAAAACCGCACGCAAGCCCGCGCCAATGCCCGCGTCGTATCAACACACCGCGCCCGCAGCGGCGACTTGATCGTATCGAGCGCTATCGGCGTCTCGGTGCAAGCCAGCACAACACCCACCGCCCCGCGTGCGAGCAAGGCGTCGATCGCGGGCTCGAGCAAGCGCCCCGCACGCTCCGCCTGCCCGCTCTTCACCAGCGCAATCGCCGGCAAGATGCGCGTGACGACATCGTCATCGCTTGGCAGCATCGCCACGTAGCCGCGCGCTTCCAGTGCCGCGTCGAACACACGCCCGACCGCCGTCGCGTGCGTCGAAATGATCCCGACTCGGCTGCCCGCTGGCGCCATCGTCGAGAGCTCATCGCAGCTCGCATCGACGATGCTCAAAAACGGCACCGGACAATCCGCCGCCAGCTGCGCGTGCCAGTAATGCGCCGTGTTGCACGGCATCGCGAGCGCCACCGCGCCGGCGGCAATCAGTCGATCGCGCGACGCGAGCAAGGCCGGCAACGGCGACTCGCCGCCATCGAGAATCGCCGGCGGCCGGCGCGGGATTCGAGGGTCGGACTGGATGAGCACCGGCACATGGTCTTCGTCGCACTGCGCCGGCGTTTCTTCGATCAGCTTGGCGAAGAAGTCCGCTGTCGCGAGCGGCCCCATGCCGCCGAGGATGCCGATCATCCGGACGACCTCGGTGCGTCCGCGAACGCGTGCGTGTAGCCGTACAGACCGACCGCGCCGCCGGTGTGAATGAAGACGATGTTCTGACCCTTCTTGAAGTGCCCGCGCCGCACGAGGTCGATCAGCCCGGCCATGCCCTTGCCGCTGTACACCGGGTCGAGCAGGATGCCTTCGGTGCGCGCGAGCAGCGTCACCGCTTCGATCATGCCGGCGGTCGGAATGCCGTAGCCATCGCCGACGTAATCGCAATTCGCGATCACCGCGTCGCGTGCGACGGCGCCTGGCACGTTGAGCATTTCCGCGGTCTTCACGGCGAGCTGGTAGACGCGCTCTTCCTGCGCCGGCCGCGCTGCGCGAACCCCGATGCCCAGCACCGGAATGCCGGTGCGCGCGCCCTCCATCCCGGCGACGAGCCCGGCTTGCGTGCCGGCGCTTCCGGTCGCGTGCACCACGCGATCGATGACGAGCCCGATGTCGTTGGCTTGCGCCGCGAGCTCGAGCGCGCAGGTCACATAGCCGAGTGCGCCGACCGCGTTCGACCCCCCGCCCGGAATGACGTAGGGATGGCGTCCCTGCGCGCGAAGTTCGTCGGCCAGACGGGACATCGCCGCATCCATGTCGGTGCCGCTGGCAACTTCAGTCACGCTGGCGCCGAACAAGTGGTCGAGAAAGACGTTGCCCGAATGCCGGTAGTCGTCGAAGCGATAGCTGGTGCGGTCTTCGAGAATGAGATGGCACTGCAGGCCGAGACGCGCGGCGGCCGCCGCGGTTTGCCGCGCGTGGTTCGAGCTTGCGCGTCTTGTTGCCGCCGGTCGCGAGGCCGGTGCAATCGTCGCGCTTGATGTAGAGATTCGGGCCGCCGAGCACCTCGCTCAGACGGCGCAGCGGCTCGAGCGGCGTCGGGCCGTGGCCGAGGCGGACGCGAGGGAAGCGGCTCAGCTTCATCGTGCCGTCTCCTAAATGCGCATGTGCATGCCGCTCGCGCCGAACAGACCGATCAGGCCGATCAGGATCAGGTAGATCGCGACGATGAAGTTGAGCAGCTTGGGCATCACCAGGATCAGCACGCCGGCGAGCAGCGAGACGAGGGGGCCGAGGCTGAGATGGATGTTCATGGGTTCTCCTTGTTGGTGGGGACAGTGGAGGATAGTCGCGCAGCGCAAGAGCGATCATCGCGCGAAAGGTTCGCGAATGTCTTGTGGCGAACCGTGCCGCGGCCTATCGTTGCGCTCATCGATAACAATCCGGCACCACGCAAGGACTTCCATGGCGACGATTCTGATTCTCAACGGCCCGAACCTGAATCTGCTCGGCACGCGCGAGCCGGCGGTCTACGGCTCGACGACGCTGGCTGAAGTCGAGGCGCTGTGCCGCGCCGCTGCCGAGCGCGCCGGCCACACGATCGACTTTCGTCAATCGAATCAAGAAGGCGCGCTGATCGACGCGATCCACGAGGCCGGCCGCGGCTTCGAGGCCGGCGAGGTCATCGGCGTGGTGTTCAACGCCGGCGCCTACACCCACACCTCGGTCGCGCTGCACGACGCGATCAAGGGCGTCGAGGTGCCGGTCATCGAGGTCCACATCTCGAACGTGCATGCGCGCGAGCCGTTCCGCCACCACTCATGGCTGTCGCCGGTTGCGGCCGGCATCGTCGTCGGCTTCGGTGTCGACGGCTACCTGCTCGCCATCGACGGCCTCGTGCGCCGCGCTGCGCGCGCTTGAAGAAGAGGGATTTCGCTTGGGACTTCAGGAGTAGCCAGTTGAAATTCGAACCCATCGCACCCGGCACCTACCCGAGCCTCGTCTACCCGCCGTACAAATCGACCGTCAAGCGAGGCCCGCAACAGCCGCTGCTGCGCGTCAATGCACCGGCGGCAACCGAGACGCCGCT
>VBCQ01000164.1 GCA_005882155.1 Betaproteobacteria bacterium | reverse complement strand
CGCGTTCCAGCGGATGCCGCCGCGCTGGTTGACCTGGAAGTAGCCGACGCCTTCGTTGTCGCCGCGGTTGAAGTCCTCGCTGTGCGGGATGCCCGCCTGCTGCGCGGCTTGCGCAAATGCGTCGAGGATGTCCCAGCGAATTCGCTGCCGCTCGACCCGCCATTCACCGCCGGGGCGCAGGCCCTTCGGATCGAAGCCGGGTGCAGCATGGAACGCATCGGCGCCCTTGTAGAAGTCCTCGTGCTTCAGGAAATACGGCAGGCACTCGCGCCAGCTCCAGCCGTCGTTGCCCAGAGCGCCCCAGCCGTCGTAGTCGCGCGCCTGGCCGCGCATGTAGATCATGCCGTTGATGCTCGAGCAGCCGCCCAGCACCTTGCCGCGCGGATAGCGCAGGCTGCGCCCGTTGAGCCCCGGGTCGGCGTCGGTGAAATAGAGCCAGTCGGTGCGCGGGTTGCCGATGCAGTAGAGATAGCCGACCGGAATGTGGATCCAGTGGTAGTCGTCCTTGCCGCCGGCTTCGATCAGCAGCACCCGCTTCGTCGGATCGGCGCTCAGGCGATTCGCGAGCAGGCACCCGGCGGTTCCGGCGCCGCAGATGATGTAGTCGTAGCTCGCTTCGGCCATGGGCTGAAGTCTAGGGTTGAAACCAGGCCTTCAGCGGCCGCTCGGCCAAAGCGCGAACCTTGCTGCCGATCGAGATCTGCGGGTCCGACGGCTCCAGCTTCAGCTCATGCTCATGGCGTGCGATCCGCGCGTGGCCTTGCGCGGCGAGCTGCCACAGCGACAGCGACGAGTCGAAGTCGGGGCCGAACAGCTCTTCGATGAAGAAGGTGTTGCGGCTCTCGACTTGGCAACCGTACGACGGCCGATCGGCTGCCGCGGCGGTCAGGATGATGCGCGTGTCGCGCGCCAGCTCGGGGATGAACGAGCCCGAGTAGCAGGCCGACAGCAGCACGACCGTCGGCGTGTCGCCCAACGGCTCGAGCGCCTTCGCGAGTTCGCTCGCGGTCAGCGGCGCGACCTCTTTCTGTGCGACGTTGACGCTGATCACTTGGCTGTTCCCGTGGCTCGAAATGAGCACAACGACGACATCGCCGGCGCGCGTCTGCGGCGCAATGCGGCGCAGCGTTTCGGCAAGCGCGCCGGGCGTCGCGAGCGGGTAGCGCAGCACCCGGCGCCGCGGCGGGTTGCTGTGCTCGTAGCGCAGCACCGGCCCGCCCAGACCGGCGAGCACCTTGGACACCAGCTCGAGGTCGCCCTGGAACGCGGTCGACGTCGAGTTCATCGCAAAGCCGGCGAACCAGAGGCGCCGCCCGACCGTCGCGCTCGCAAGCTGCTGCGCGACTTCGTGCTGGCGCAATGCGAGCGCATCGCTCGCCGCGCGGGCCTCGGCACGTGAAAGCGACAGTGCGCCGCTCGACCACGCCAGCGCGGCGAAGAACACGAGGCAGTGCGCGATGCGCGCGAGATGACGATGGGTGTTCACTCGGAGTTTCGGATGGCCGGCGTTGAAGGCGCCATGATGCGGCATGCGGTCACACTTCGGCCGGCGAACGCATGAGACGGTACCAGTCGACACGCCGCGTCAGCACCATCACGCCGGCCAACACGGCGAACAGGAGCACCGAGCCGATCACCAGCGCCGTCTGCTCCATCTGCAGCAGCACATACAGCACGCCATACAGCGCTGCGACGCCGGCACCGAAGAGCGTGCCGGGCCGCCAGCCGCCGAGCAGATGCCGCGCATAAAACGTCAGCAGGGCCACGCATACGCCGCTGGCCGCCGCATACGACAGGTCGAACGCCAAGTGCTCCGACAGGCTCAGCAGCAACAGGAAGAAGATGCTCAATGCACTGCCCACCAGTAGGTACTGAATCGGGTGCACGCGCAGGCGGCGCATTACCTCGACCATGCCGACGGCGACGAACGTCAAGCCAATGAACAGCAGGCCGTACTTGATGGCGCGGTCGCTCAACGAGTACGGGTTGACCGGATCGATGAAGGCAACGTTGAAAGCTTCGATGCAACCGAGCCCTGGTTGGTTCGTCCGCGGTTCAGCCTCGCCGCCCGACGCGTCGGGCGTGCACAGCGCGGCACCGCGCGCGAAGTCGGCCGGTGCGGTGGTGGCCAGCGACGAGACCTGCCAGACTGCACTGAATCCGTCGTCCCGCAGCTCGCGCGTGAGCGGCAAGAAGTTCCCGCCGAATGAAGGGTGCGGCCAGTTCGCGTTGAGCTGAACTCGTGTGTCGCTCGCCACCGGCGTCACCGACAGTGCTGCGGTGCCCACCAGCTCCAGCGTTACCTCGGCGGCCAAACCCGTGTCGGCATCGCGCACCGTCTCGGGCAGTTGGGCATGAAATCCGCGTGGGTGGCTGGAATGCAAGGTGCCTGCGCTGACCGGCAGCGTGTCGCCGCCAATCTGGACCCGCGCTTGCCGAATGCCGCGCGCATCGCTCACGGCCACCATCAGGATAGGCGGCGCGCAGGCGAGGCGCGAACCTGCGTGCTCACGTTGCGGGCGCAAGCTGCTGAGCGGCGCCCACTGCGCCAGCATGTTGGCCCGCGTCGCGTAGGCGTTCACTTTGAACAGGCCACGGTGCAGAGGCTCCATCGTCACGCCGGCCTGCACGCTGAGCTGGCGCGGTATTGCGATGAGCAAGAACTCTCTCTTCTCGGTCGTGGATTTGCGCTCTTTTCCCTCGCCGGAGAGGATCTCCCATTGTTCGGTGCAGTGGCTGTGCAGCACCGGGCCCAGCAGCGCTTGGCGGCCGGCCTGGCTCTGCTCGACGCTGCGCTGCGCTTCAAGCGAGCGTGCCTGACGTTCGTCTACGAGGTGGCCGATCTGTCCGAGGGCCAGCATCATCAAAGCCACGATGACGCCAATGGCGAGCGCCTTGCCAACGAGAGGATGGGTCTTCATGCGGTCTCCTGTGAAGGAGCGCACTGTGGCCGCGCCGAATGAAGTTCACATGAAGTCTGGATGAAGCGTGCCGCTCAGTCCGTCTGCCAGCCTCGCGCCAGCGCGTGAACGATGTCGGCGGCGGGCGCGGGCTTGGCGAGTGCGACGGCTTGTCCGGCCCACAGCGAGAGGAACTCGGCGCGGCCGGCTGGGCCTGCGGCTTGGCGAAGCGGCCGCGTCAGTGCGTTCGGAATCGGGAAGTCAGGCAGCGGCGCGTCGGCGAGCTCGCGGGTGAAGCGATTCGCGAGGCCGCGCGCCCAGCGGCCGCTGAAGGCGCGCGTCAACACGGTCTCGTGGTCGCGCCCCGCTTGCAATGCAGCGCGATACGCGGCGGAGATCGGGCATTCGGCGGCGAGCAGAAAGGCCGTGCCGGCAGCGGCGGCACTCGCGCCGAGCGCTTGCACCGCGCGAACGCCGCGCGCGTCGGCGATGCCGCCGGCGGCGATCACCGGCAGCGGGACCGCGTCGGCGATTTGCGGCACGAGCGCGAGCGTGCCGACCAAGCCTTCGTCGCGCGTGCCGAGAAAACTGCCGCGGTGGGCGCCGGCTTCGGCCCCTTGCGCGAAGATCGCGTCGACACCGAGTGCGGCGAGGTGCAGCGCTTCGCGCACCTGCGTGGCCGTGCCCCAGACCTTGCAGCCTTCGGACTGCAGCGCGGCGATGCGCTCGCGGCCGAGGTCGCCGAAGGTGAAGCTGAACACCGGCACTTCGGCTTGCAGCACCGCGTCGAACTGCGCGTCGAAGTCTTCTTCGAATTTCTCCGGAACTTGCGGCGGCGCCAGGCCGAGCTCGGCGTGGTACGGCGCGATGCGCGCGACGAACTCATCGATTCGCGCAGATTCGCGTTGCCAGGTCAGCGGGCAGAACAGGTTGACGCCGAACGGCTTGCTGGTGAGCCCACGGATCTGCGCGATGACTTCGCTGATGCGCGCCGGCGCCATGTAGGCCGCGCCGAGAATGCCGAGTCCACCGGCGTTGCTGACCGCAGCGACGAGCGGCGCGCAGGCTGCTTCGCCGCCGAGCGGCGCGAGGACGATCGGGAACTCGATGCCGAGCATGCGGGTGATGCGTTTCATCGGATGACCCCTCCGGCGAGCACGGGGAAGAGCTTGGTCAGGCCGTCGGCGAGCAACTCGACCGCCAACGCGGCGAGGATCAGCCCCATCAGCCGCGTCATGATGTTGATGCCGGTCTGCCCGAGCGCGCGCGCGATGCGACCCGACGCCGAGAACACCGCAAAGGTCGCGATCGCGACGACGACGCCATAGCCGACGAGTACCGCGATCTGCCACCAGTGACGCGTCTTCTCGGCGTAGATGACCATCGTCGAGATCGTCGCCGGTCCGGTGAGCAGCGGGATCGTCAGCGGCACGACGGCGATGCTCGATCCGGCGTCGACCTTGCTCGTGCCTTCGCTCACGTCTTCGCGGCGCCCTTCGGCCGGTTGCGCGTTGAGCATTTGAATCGATGAGATCAAGAGCAGCGTGCCGCCGCCGACCTGAAAGGACGCGAGCGAAATGCCGAAGAACTCGATGATCTTCAGCCCCGCCACCGCGCTCAGCGCGATGACGATGAACGCGGTGAAGCAGCTGACGCGGATCGTGCGCCGGCGCTGCTCGCGCGTGAAGTTCTGCGTGAAGTGGATGAAGAACGGCACGACCCCGATCGGGTTGACGATGGCCAGCAGCGCGATCAAGGGCTTGAGCAAATCCATGCGGCGATTCTGACCCAGCCGTGCCGCAGCGTCATGCCGCGAGTTCGCGCAGATAGCGCAGGCCCGCGACGGCGCGCGGGCCGTACCAGCTGATCAGCTCGCCGTCGACGAGCCGCACACGTGCGCGCGGGCACAGCGCCTGCGCTTCGCTCAGATGCGCATCGCTGAACGCATACGGCTCGCTGCTGAGCAGCAGCTGCTGCACGCTCGCAAGCCATGGCTCGTCGCCACGCAGCGTGGG
>VBCQ01000159.1 GCA_005882155.1 Betaproteobacteria bacterium | reverse complement strand
CGTCGCCGGCTCGTCCTATGCGGCCGACGCGGCCAGCGCGCCGACGATGTCCAAGCAGAACACCAAGATGGCCACCTGCAACAAAGAGGCCGGCGAACGGAAGGGCGACGAACGCAAGGCGTTCATGAAGAGCTGCCTCACCGACAAGAAGAAGGCGCAGAACGAGAAGATGAAGACTTGCAACGCCGACGCCGCCGGCAAGAAGGGCGACGAGCGCAAGGCATTCATGAAGGAGTGCCTCAGCAAGTAGCTCAGCCGCTTCGCGCTGACCAGTAGGCCGCGTCACCGTACGTGTGCTTGAGGAAATCGATCCACAAGCGCACCCGCAGCGGCAAGTGCTTCGCGTGCGGGAACAATGCGTAGATGCCGTTCGGCGGCGCGGCGAAGTCATCGAGCACGCTGACAAGGTGACCGGCCGCGACCTCGTGCTCGACCTCCCAGGTCGAGCGCCACGCGATGCCCATTCCGGCGGCACACCAGTCGTGCAGCACCTGCCCGTCGCTGCAGTCGAGCCGGCCGCCGGCGCGCAGATGCGTCACCTCGCCATCGATGGTGAACGCCCAGCCGCGCGTCTGGCTCGCATCGCTGGACAGCGTCAGGCATTCGTGGCGGGCGAGCTCGCTCGGATGCTTCGGCGCACCGGCGCGCTTTAAATACGCCGGTGTCGCGACGCACAGGCGCCGGTTCTCGGCCAGCCGCACGCTGACCAGCGCCGAGTCGGGCAGGTCGCCGACGCGCACCGCGCAATCGACGCCCTCATTGACGATGTCGACGACGCGGTCGCTGAGGTTCAGCGACACCGACACGTCGGGATGCTGCGCCAAAAAGCGCGGCACCAGCGGCGCGACATGGCGGCGCCCGAAGCCGGCCGGCGCGGTGACGCGCAAATGCCCACTCGCCTTGACGCCGCCCGCGCTGACGCTGGCTTCAGCGCTCGCCAAGTCGGCAAGCAGGCGCTGGCAGTCTTCGAGGAAGGCGCTGCCCTCGTGCGTCAGCGTGATGCGCCGCGTCGTTCGCAGCAGCAGCTTGACCCCGAGGCGATGCTCGAGCGCGTCGATGCGCCGGCCGATGACGGCCGGCGCGACACCTTCGGCGTTCGCCGCCGCGGTCAGGCTGCCCTTGCCCGCCACCGCGACGAAGGATTCGATTTGCTTGAGCCGGTCCATGGCGCCAGATTACGCCATTGCCGGTCATGGATGACCCGCGGTCGCGGGCTCGTTGATGATTGCGCGCAGCTCAATCGACTTGTGCGCCGCTTTCCTTCACCAAGGCGCCCCAGCGCGCGTGCTCGGTCTTCAGGAAGTCGGCAAAGCGCTGCGGCGACCCGCCCAGCGCCTCGCTGCCTTCGGCGTTCAGCTTGGCGATCGTCTCCGGCTGCTTGAGCGCTTTCTCGACCTCGGCGTTGAGCCGCTTGACGAGGTCGGCTGGCGTGCCGGCCGGCGCGAGCAAGGCCTTCCAGTCGGTCGCCTCGAAGCCCTTGTAGCCCGACTCGGCGATCGTCGGTACGTCCTTCAGCACGGCGAACCTGCTGCCGCTCGACCGTGGTGCCGGTGGCCGGGTGCTGATGGCGTTTGCCGGCGCGCCGGGTGCCGTCTGCGCCAAGGCGCGTCGCGAGCGCGTCGTCGCGCTGAAAGGCGACCGTGCCGAAGGCGTGGCCTGGTCGGCGCGCTGACCTTGAGTCTGCCAGTGCAGCGCTACAAGGCGGGCTTGCCGGCGGTGGTGCGCGCCGCGGCGAAGCGCCTGACCGAGTCGCTCGGCGGCGAATTCGAGCCGGCCTGATTTCAACTTCAAAGTCAGCAATCCACAGATCTGCGCGTACTGAATCGGCGGCCCCAGCTGGCATAGAGTCCAGCGCATGGAAAAGCCCGCTGCACCGCGCGCCGTGGTGTTCGACGCCTACGGCACCTTGTTCGACGTCTACAGCGTCGGGCTTGTCGCCGAGCAACTGTTTCCCGGCCAGGGTCAGGCGCTCGGCGTGCTGTGGCGCGACAAGCAGATCGAGTACACCCGGCTCACGTCGATGAGCGATCGGTACCGACCGTTCTGGGAGTTGACGCGCGCCGGCCTGCGCTTCGCCGCACAGCGCCTCGCGCTGCCGCTCAACGCTGCGGCCGAAGACAAGCTGATGAACCAGTACCGGCACTTGAGCGCGTTCCCGGAAAACACCGATGTGCTGCGCGAGTTGAAGTCGCGCGGCATCCCGACCGCGATCCTGAGCAACGGCGACCCCGAGATGCTCGCCGTCGCGGTGAAGAGCGCCGGCTTCACGCCCTACCTCGACCATGTGCTGAGCGTGGACGCGGTGCGCAAGTACAAGACCGATCCGGCGGCCTACGCGCTCGGCCCGCAGGCCTTGAAGCTGCCGGCCCAGCAGATTCTTTTCGTGTCGAGCAACGGCTGGGACGCGATCGGCGCCACCTGGTACGGCTACACCACGCTGTGGGTCAACCGCCACGGCCTGCCGCTGGAGCAGCTCGACACCGAACCGACGCGCACAGGCAGCAGCCTGCGCGATGTGCTGAATTTTTTCTGAGCATCGAACCAAGAAGGGAACCAACATGAGCATTTCATTGCCGCAAGGCATGCAGATCAACGCGCCCATCCTGCCGGGCTTCGAGACCATCCTCACGCTGCCGGCGCTGCAGCTCGTCGCCAAGCTGCATCGCGCGTTCGAGCCGCGCCGCCAGCAGCTGCTCGCCGCGCGCGTCGAGCGAACGAAGCGGCTCGATGCCGGCGAGCGCCCCGACTTTCTCGCCGAGACGAAATACATCCGCGACGGCGACTGGAAGGTCGCGCCGGTTCCGAAGGCGCTGCACTGCCGGCGCGTCGAGATCACCGGCCCGGTCGACGCGAAGATGGTCATCAACGCGTTCAACTCGGGCGCCGATTCGTACATGACCGACTTCGAGGACAGCAACTCCCCGCTGTGGGCCAACCAGATCCAGGGCCAGATCAACCTCGGCCAGGCGATCCGCCGCACGCTCACGCTCGAGCAGAACGGCAAGACCTACAAGCTCAACGACAAGATCGCCACGCTGCAGGTGCGCCCGCGCGGCTGGCACCTGGCCGAAAAGCATGTACTCGTCGACGGGCAGCGCGTGTGCGGTGGCATCTTCGACTTCGCGCTCTTCATGTT
>VBCQ01000157.1 GCA_005882155.1 Betaproteobacteria bacterium | reverse complement strand
CACCCGGCGCTTGCTGCGGAACAACGGCGTCGGCACCCACGCGTATTCCGCGCGCACCTGGCGCTCGTAGTCGTCGAAGCGCGCGGTCGGCGCGCCGAGGATCGAGAGATCCACATCGACGAGCAGCTGCTCGTCGCGCGTCGTCGGCAGCGCGTCGTGGCGGGTGGCCATCACGAGTTCGTGGATGCGCGACGCCGATTCGTGAGCGACCCCTGCAGCGAGCGCCGCTTCCATCGCCCACGTCGCGCTTCGCTCCTCGTTGTCGTGACGCTTCACGTCGTAGATCGCGTCGTGGAACCACAGCGCCGCTTCGACTTCGCCAGGACGGTCGGCCAGATCGAGGTGACGTTCGAGCAGCGTCACGCATTCCGTCAGGTGCTGCAGCGTGTGGTAATGGCGATGCGGCTCGCCGTAAGCGGCGACGAGCCGGTCAAACAGCGCCGGATCCGGCGAGCCGTTCAGAGCCCGCCAGACGCGATTCCAGGACCGTTGCAGCGCCATGTTCGAGGAGTGCGACGGGTCGCGCGCGACGCATCGCCAAAATGGATGCGAAGCCTAGCAGCTGGTCAAGGCTTCAGGAAGACATCCACCGCCACGAGGAGCGCCGGTTCCGTTCCCGCGTTCTCGATCCAATGACCGAGGCTGCTTGGCTCGAGAAAGCTCTGCCCCGCCTTGACCTTCCTCGGCGCTTCGCCGTCCCGATGGTCGACGATCTCACCGCTCACGACGTAGGTGATCGAGGGTCGCCCCGCGTGCTGGTGATGGGCGGCGACGCCGCCGGGCGCCACGGTGAGTCGGCGCAGGCGCAGCTGGCGTCCTTCGAATCCCGCGAAGTCCTTCGCGAGGTCCACGACCTCGAGACGGTCCTGCCCGAATCCCTTCGTCTCGGCGGGAACGGCGCGGTCCTGCGCGCAGGCGGCGCCGGCCAGCGCCAACGTGGCCCATGCAGTGACGATTCTGATGTTCATGCGTTCTTGCTCCTTGAAGTGATGGCGGAGTGGAAGGGCCTCCGCGTTGCCCGACAATCGCTGCATGGAATGCGACCGACAGCACCTGCAGGCCTTCGCTGCCGACTTGCGCCGGTTGAGCCCGGTGCGCGATGCGGCGCTGCAAGCACTCGAATGCCTCGTCGAGCTGCGCGAGTTCGACGCGAACGCCTTCCTGCTCGAGGCCGGGCAGCGCGCATGCTGGGTGTTCTACGTCGCCCAAGGCCTGGTGCGCGAGATGTACATCGACGACCAGGGCGACGAGCACACCCGCGCGTTCGCGGACGCCGGCAAGCTCACCGGCTCGCTGCTCGACCTGCTGTCCGACAAGCCTTCCGTGACCTGGGTGCAGACCCTGGAACCGACGCTGACGCTCGCCTGGTCTTTTGCCGACTTCGATGCCCTTTGCGGTGAATGGCCGGAACTCAACATGCTGGCTCGACGAGCGGCGGAGGCGGTCTACGTGCGCAAGGCGCGGCGCGAGTACCAGTTGCTCGCGCACTCGGCGTCCGAGCGTTACGCGCACTGGCGTCGCGCGCACGCGGCACTGGACGCGCGCATCCCCAAGCGCGTCCTCGCGTCGTACCTCGGCATCACGCCCGAGCACCTCAGCCGTTTGCGGCGCCAGAGCGCGTGACCTGACGCTCCGCGAAGGCATCGTTGCAACGACAGTTCGATCATGCGGGCCTCCGCAAGCAGTGGATGGAGGCGCAGCATGCCGGCCGTGCCGGCGACGTGCATTGATATTTGTTCAGCGACGCGGCGAACGTTCGCCCATCCTCAAGCCTTCAGCCGATACCCCGTCTTGAAGATCCACGCCACGATCGCGAGCGACACCGAAAGGAAGACCAAGGTCATCGCGAGGCTCACACCGACACCGACGTCGGCCATACCGTAGAAGCTCCAGCGAAAGCCGCTGATCAGATAGACGACGGGGTTGAACAGCGCGACCGTTTGCCAGAACGGCGGCAGCATGTCGATCGAATAAAAGCTGCCGCCGAGGAAGGCGAGCGGCGTGACGATCAGCAGCGGCACCACCTGCAGCTTCTCGAAGCCGTCGGCCCAGATGCCGATGATGAAACCGACGAGGCTGAACGTGACCGCGGTCAGCACGAGGAACAGCACCATCCAGAACGGGTGTTCGATGCGCAGCGGAACAAAGAGCCCCGCTGTCGCGAGGATGATGAGCCCGAGCAGGATCGATTTCGTGGCCGCCGCGCCGACATAGCTCGCGACGATCTCGAGGGTCGAGACCGGCGCCGACAAGAGCTCGTAGATCGTGCCGGTGAACTTCGGAAAGTAGATGCCGAACGACGCATTCGAGATGCTCTGCGTCAGCAGCGACAGCATCACGAGGCCCGGCACGATGAAGGCGCCATAGCTGACGCTGCCGACCTGCGGAATGCGCGAACCGATGGCCGCGCCGAAGACGACGAAATACAGCGAGGTCGAGATCACCGGCGAGATGATGCTTTGCATCAGCGTGCGCCAGGTGCGATTCATCTCGAATCGATAGATCGCGCGAACGGCGTGCAGGTTCATCGTCATCGTGCCTTGCTCCTGTCGCTGACGAGGCTCACGAAAATGTCTTCGAGCGAACTCTGCGTCGTGTGCAAATCTTTGAACTGGATGCCCGCGTCGCCAAGGTTCTTCAGCAATTCGGCGATGCCGACGCGCTCGCCCTGCGCGTCGTAGGTGTAGG
>VBCQ01000156.1 GCA_005882155.1 Betaproteobacteria bacterium | reverse complement strand
CCGCCGCAAGGCGGCGGAACGCGGGGCCTCGGTCGAGTTTTCGCACGGGATGTCGTTCAAGTTGCCGTTTCCTGACAAGCATTTCGACACCGTGCTTTCGAGCCTCTTCTTCCACCACCTGACCGCTGACGCCAAGCAGCGCACGCTGGCCGAGATCCTGCGGGTCCTCAAGCCGGGTGGATGTCTGCATGTCGCCGATTGGGGCGCGGCCCAGGATCCGGTGATGCGTGCAGCCTTTCTGCTGATCCAGTTGACCGATGGATTCGGCACGACGCAGGACAACGTGCGCGGCAGATTGCCCGCAATGATGGAGCAGGCAGGGTTCAAGGGCGTCCTTGTCGACGGCCGGTTCCGCACGATGCTTGGAACGATGGAGATCGTCCGCGCCGAGAAGCGTTCCCGGCGCGATGTTCTCGAGAAACTCTTTGAATACAAGGCTTCGGCAAACGACGAGCTTCTAACGGCACTGAAACAGCTCGACCGCGATGTGCCAGCGACGGAGATCGCCCTCAGGACGCTCAGCCACATGTTCATCGTCGATCGCATCTTCGCCGCCCACATGAACAGAACCGGCCATGCCTATGAGTCAGCGAACGCCGGCGCGGCACCGGTCCTGGAAGAGCTCTCCGAGGAAATCCGGGCCAGCGATCGCGCCTTGGTCGCGTACGTGTCCAAGCTCGACGACGATCGGTTGGCCGAGCGCATAGCCTTCACTTTCACCGATGGCGAACCAGGTCGGATGTCGCGTGAAGAGATGCTGATGCACCTCGTCGTCCACGGCGGCTACCACCGAGGCCAGGTCGCCTGGATGATGACCCTGGAAGGCGCCACGCCGGCGCCGGATGGCTTCACGAGTTACCTGCACAAGGCCGAGCCTACGGCGCGCCGACGAATGCCGCAGATGTCGGTCGCCGCTGCGGCGGTGGCCCCGCTTGCAAGGCCCATGCAGGACAACCAGGGGTCTGCGGAACCGAAGCAAGCCCAGTCCCGAATCCAGGTGCTCACCGAACGACTGCGAGCCGGCGTCGCCAACGGCATCCAGATCGAGAAGTCCGTGAGGTTCGACCTGAAGGAAGCGGGCTGCATCTTCATCGGCGACGGCCACGTCACCAACGAAAACCGCCCGGCCGACCTAAGCCTGACGATTTCGATCGACGATCTTCGCGCCATCGGGCAAGGCAAGCTGAGCCCGATGGGCGCAGCGACCACCGGCCGCCTGCGTGTCTCCGACATGGGGCTCGCATTGAGCCTGCAGAAGAAGCTGAAGGCGCTCTTCGCCAACACCGTTTGAGAGGGGTCGCGGCACGGCCCGGGTTTGTCGGCCGTCAGGGCCGCGCTCTGACTCTTGCCTAGAGAAGGTCTTCGACCTCGATGACGCCGAAATTTGTAGGGTTCAACAACTGTGCCGACGTGCTCCGAATCGCCCGCAAACCCGCATGAACACTGGTAGGCCGTGTTGGGATCGAACCAACGACCAAAGGATTATGAGTCCTCTGCTCTAACCGACTGAGCTAACGGCCCGGAGGACGGGATTGTAGGCAGTGCTACTTGGTGCTCAGTGCGTTGCTGACCAATCGCGACGTGATGTCGACGATCTGAATCATGCGCTCGTATGCCATCCGCGTCGGGCCGATCACGCCCAAGGTGCCGACCACCTTGCCGTCGACTTCGTACGGCGCCGACACGACCGACAGCTCTTCGAACGTTCGGCGCGGCTGCTCACGTCGAGCAATCGCATCAGCTGGGTCTTGTGCTCGAACAGATCGAAGAGCTTGCGCAGGCTGCCTATGTCGCTGGAAAAGTCCTGCACCGCAAGCAGGTTGCGCTCGCCCGAGATGACGACTTGCTCTTGGCTGTCGGCCATCGCTTCACTGCCGGCCTGCACCGCGGCCTGCATCAGCGCGGCGATCTCGCGACGCAGCGCGTCGACCTCGGTCTTCAGCCGCTCGCGCACTTCTTCGATGGTCAGGCCGGCGTAGTGCGCAGTCAGGTAGTTGCTCGCCTCGATGAGCTGCGCCTGCGTGTAGTCCTGCGCGGTGAAGATCACGCGGTTCTGCACATCGCCGTCGGGCGCGACGAGGATCACCAGCACGCGCCGCTCCGACAAGCGCATGAACTCGATGTGGTGGAACACGCTCGGCTTGCGCGGCGCGGTGACGACGCCGACGAAGCTCGACAGACTCGACAGCAATTGCGCCGCGTTGGCGATCACGCGCTGCGGCTGGTCGGGCTGCAGCTGCGGCTCGAGGCTCGGCGCGTCGACGAGATGCAGCGGTTGTGCAGTCAGCATCGTGTCGACGAACAATCGATAGCCGCGCGCCGTGGGAATGCGACCCGCGCTCGTGTGCGGGCTCGCGATGAGGCCCAAGTCTTCGAGGTCGGCCATCACGTTGCGGATCGTGGCTGGCGACAAGTCGAGTCCCGACGCGCGCGACAAGGTGCGCGAACCCACCGGCTGACCGTCGGCGATGTAGCGCTCGACCAGCGCTTTCAGCAGTGTTTTGGCCCGCTCGTCCAGCATGGTTTCATTGTAGGTTTGCAGGCCATTTTCAGCGCCGTTTCGGCGGAATCGCTGTGGTGTAATCCCGCGCATGAGCAAGCGCTTTCGTCACGCCGCACTGGTGGGCAAGTACCACGCGCAAGGCATCCGTGGCGTGCTCGAAGAGATCGCGCAGTTCCTGCTGCGCCAAGGTCTGGAGGTGTCGGTCGAACGCGAGACCGCGCTGCACACCGGCCTCGCCGATCACGGCGCGCTGACGCCGGCCGAGCTCGGTCAGCGCTGCGACATCGCGGTGGTCGTCGGCGGCGACGGCACGATGCTCGGCATTGCGCGCCAGCTGTCGCGCTTCGGGCTGCCGCTGATGGGCATCAACCAAGGGCGCCTGGGCTTCATCACCGACGTGCCGGTCGGCCAGTTCGCCGAAGCGCTGGCGCCGATGATCGCCGGCGACTACGAGGAAGAGCGCCGCACGATGCTCGAAGGCGGCGTGTGGCGCGACGGCGAGAAGATCTTCGACGGCTTCGCGATGAACGATGTGGTCGTGAGCCGCGGCGCCACTGCGAGCATGGTCGAGCTGAAGATCGACATCGGACCCGAGTTCGTCGCCAACCTGCGCGCCGACGGCTTGATCGTCGCGTCGCCGACCGGGTCGACCGCTTACGCGCTGTCAGCCGGCGGGCCGATCCTGCATCCGGGCATCGCCGGTTGGGTGCTGGTGCCGATCGCACCGCACGACTTGTCGAACCGCCCGATCGTGCTGCCCGACACGGCCGAGATCAGCATCGAGATCGTCGCCGGCCGCGACGCGAGCGTGAACTTCGATATGCAAAGCCTCGCAAGCCTGCTGCACGGCGACCGCATCGACGTTCGCCGCTCGGCCCACCAGGTGCGCTTTCTGCATCCGCTCGGATGGAGCTACTTCGCGACCTTGCGCAGAAAACTTCACTGGCACTCCGGGGTCAATTGAGCATGTTGCGCCGTCTCGCCCTGCGCGACTTCGTCATCGTCACGACGCTCGAAGTCGAGCTCGGCGCGGGCTTCTCGGTGCTGACCGGGGAGACTGGCGCGGGCAAGTCGATCCTCGTCGACGCGGTGCAGCTCGCGCTCGGCAGCCGCGGCGATGTCGGCGTGGTCCGCGAAGGCGCAGCGCGCTGCGAAATCACTGCCGAATTCGACTCGCCGGCGAGCCTCGCGCCGTGGCTCGAAGAAGCCGGCTTCGACGCGAGCGACACGCTGCTGCTGCGGCGGACCATCGATGCGCAAGGCAAAAGCCGCGCGTGGGTCAACGGCAGCGCGGCGACGGTCGCGCAATTGCGTGATGCGGCCGATCATCTCGTCGACATCCACGGCCAGCATGCGTGGCAAAGCCTGACGCGCAGCGCGTCGGTGCGCGACCTGCTCGACGCCTACGCGGGCGTTGACGCGACACCGATGACGCAAGCCTGGTCGCGCTGGAAAGCCGCTGCCGATGCGCTGCGCAGCGCGCAAGACAAGCAGTCCGACCTCGAGCGCGAACGCGAGCGCCTCGCCTGGCAGATCGGCGAAGTCGACAAGCTCGCGCCCGGCATCGACGAGTGGGACGAGCTCAACGCCGAGCACCAGAAGCTGTCGCATGCGCAATCGCTGATCGATGCGGCGCGCGGCGCGCTCGACGCGGTCAACGATGCCGACGACAACGCAGAGGGCTTGACCGGCCGCGCGGTCGATGCGCTGCAGGAGGTGGCGAGCTTCGACCCGCAGCTCGCATCGGTGATCGAGGTGCTGCAAGGCGCGCAGGCGCAGCTGCAGGACGCGGCGCACACCTTGTCGAGTTATCTGCATCACACCGAGCCCGAGCCCGAGCGTCTGCAGGAGCTCGACGAGCGGATGTCGGCGTGGATGAGCCTGGCGCGCCGCTATCGCCGCCCGCCGTCCGAGCTCGGTGCCTTGCTCGCGCAATGGAAGGACGAGCTGCGCGCGCTCGACGCTGCGACCGATCTCGAAGCATGGGAGCGCGAGCTCGCGCAAGCCAAAGTCGCGTTCGATGCCGAGGCGAAGCGCGTCTCGGCCAAGCGCCGGCAAGCCGCACCGAAGCTCGGCGCGGCCGTCACGCAAGCGATGCAGCAACTCGGCATGGCGGGTGGCCGCTTCGAGGTCGCGTTGCTCGCGCAAGACGCACCGCAGTCGTTCGGCCTCGAATCGGCAGAGTTCCTCGTCGCCGGTCACGCGGGCAGCACGCCGCGCCCGCTCGCCAAGGTCGCGTCGGGCGGCGAGCTGTCGCGCATTGCGCTGGCGATCGCGGTGACGACATGCCAATTGACGAATGATGATGTCGCTGCCGGCACGCTGATCTTCGACGAGGTCGACGCCGGCATCGGCGGCGCGGTGGCCGAGACGGTCGGGCGCTTGATGAAGCAGCTCGGCCGCGAGCGGCAGGTGATGGCGGTCACGCATTTGCCGCAGGTCGCGGCCTGCGCTGACCATCACTACGTCGTCACCAAGACCTCGCACAACGGCGGCGCGCGCAGCGACGTGCAAATGGCGAGCGGCGAAGCTCGCGTCGGCGAGATCGCTCGCATGCTCGCCGGCGAGCGCCTGTCGAGCACGAGCCTCGCGCATGCGCAGGAAATGCTCGCGGGTGGCGCCGAGGTACAGGCGCCGCGCGGGCGCAAGCGGACGTGAATACGGCCCAGCCAACCGAGAGCGCGACCACCGGCGACGCGGCCCCGCGCGAGGTTGTTCTCGTCACCGGCATTTCGGGCTCGGGCAAGTCGGTCGCGCTGCGCGCGCTCGAAGACGCCGGCTTCTTCTGCGTCGACAATCTGCCGCCCGAGCTGCTGCGCGAATTCCTGCGCATCGAAGACCAGCGCTTCGAGCGCCGCGTCGCGATCGCCGTCGACTCGCGCAGCGCGAGCTCGTTGCCGCAGCTGCTGCCGCTGCTCGAGCAGCTGCGCGGCGAAGGCGTGCTGATCCTCTCGGTGTTCCTCGACGCGAGCACGCAGACGCTGGTGCGCCGCTTCTCCGAGACGCGGCGGTTGCATCCGCTGTCGCACGAGTCGACGACGGCCACCGACCAGCATCGCGCGCTGGTCGACGCGATCGAGCTCGAGCGCGAGCTGCTCGCCGAGCTGCGCGAAGTGTCGACGGTGGTCGACACCAGCCAGTTGCGGCCGGCGCAATTGCGAAGCTGGATCCACGACCTCGTCGGCGCGCCGGGCAATCAGTTCACGCTGGTGTTCGAATCGTTCGCGTTCAAGCACGGCGTGCCGCTCGACGCCGACTACGTGTTCGACGTTCGCGTGCTGCCCAACCCGTACTACATCCGCGAGCTGCGGCCGCTGACCGGGCGCGACGACAAGGTCGTCGGCTACCTCGAGGCGGTGCCTGAAGTCGGCGAGATGCTCGGCCAGATCGAAGCGTTTCTGAAGCGCTGGCTGCCCGCGTTCGAAGACGACCAGCGCAGCTACTTGACGGTGGCGCTCGGTTGCACTGGCGGCCAGCACCGCTCGGTGTATTTCGTCGAGGCGCTGGCGCGACGTTTTGCGCCGCTTGCACACACCTTGATTCGCCACCGCGAGTTGGATGCGCGAGACTAACTATTTGTTCGAACACGGCGCGCGCCGTCCCACGATGTCCCCGACCCCTTCCCTTTCCGAGCTGTCGCTGTGCCCGCTGCAAGCCGTGCTGTTCCCCGATGGGCTGTTGTCGCTGAAGGTGTTCGAGGCGCGCTACCTGGACCTCGTCGGCAGCTGCCTGCGCGAGAGCCAGCCCTTCGGCGTCGTCGCGCTTCGCCAGGGCACCGAGGTTCGCAAGGGCAGCGACGGCGGCATCCTGTTCGAAAGCATCGGCACGATGGCCGAGCTGATCGATGTCGACAGTGCGCAGGCGGGGATCCTGCAAGTGCGCTGCCGCGGCACGCAGCGCTTCGAGGTCACGCAAAGCCGCCAGCAAGCCGACGGTCTGTGGTTGGCAGAGACGAGCA
>VBCQ01000152.1 GCA_005882155.1 Betaproteobacteria bacterium | reverse complement strand
GATCCGTTCAACACGGCTGCAGCGGACGCCGAGACGCCCGCTGCATTCCCCGGCTACTTCACTCCTGTGACGACGTAGTCGGCGCCTTCCTTCTTGAACTCGACGTGCACCTTGTTGCCCACGGCGAGCTTGTCGAACAGCGCCTTGTCCTTGACTGCGAAGGCCATGGTCATCGCCGGCCAGTTGAGGCTCTTCACCGGCTCGTGGGCCAGCGTGACCTTGCCCTTCGCAGCGTCGACATCCTTCACGACGGCGTCGGCCTGGTGAGACTTGACCTTGCTATGCGCCATGGGCTTGCTGGCCGCCTTCTTGTCCATTCCTTTCATCATGTCCATGCACTTCTGGCGGTCCACGCCCTTCATGTCCATGCCTTGCATGTCCTTGCAGTCGGACACGCCCTTGTCCTTCATTGGCATGTCGCCCATGCCGGTGGTCTGCGCGAACGAGGCACCCGCGACGGAGAGAGAAAAGGCGGCGATGGCCGCGAGGAAATGATTCGATTTCATGGTTCTGTTCCTTGAGTGGGTTGCTGAGACGGGAAAGGAATATCAGCTGTACGACTGGTACACACGGGCAGACCCGTCGCGCAGGACCAGCAGCACGTCATAGGGGTCGGGCTGCTGGCCATACGCGGGACCATCCATGCCGGGAGATCCGCGCGGCATCGCCGGCACCGACAGGCCGACCGCGGCAGGCCGTTCTTTCAGCAAGCGCAGGATTTCGCGCGCCGGGACGTGCCCTTCGATCGCATAGCCGCCGATGGCGGCGGTGTGGCAGGCGCCGTACCTGAGCGGCATGCCCAGGCGCTCGCGCGCATCGCTGTTTCCGCCATCGTGGACCTGGGTGCGCAAGCCGTTGGCCCACAGGTGCTTCACCCAGTCCCTGCAGCAACTGCACGATGGTCCGGTCCAGACATCGATCACCAGCTTGGGCGCCGCGGCGTGCGAGGACATCGCAGCCGCGGCGAGCGCCAACGAGACCATCAACTCGCGACGACTTGGATTCACTTCGTCGTCCCTCCGCAGGCCTTCGACTGCGCTTCATGGCGCTCCTTGCGCAACTGGTTCTGGTACGGCGTGGTCTGGGCGCGCGGACCGTGGTCGAGCTGCAGCACCGGCGGATCAATGCGGCAGCTGCCTGCCGCCATCGAAGTGCCGGAGGAGCTGACGCGCGTGGTCTGCGCAGCGGCCTGCTTGTCCTTGCGCGCCTTCTCGATGATTTGCCAGTCTGGCCCGGCGAATGCGGGCAGCGTCCCGGCAAGCGCGAAAGAACCAATGAGGGTGATGAGTAGCTTCTTCATGATGAACTCCAGGTAAACAACAAACGGGAACAGTCACTCGACCTCCCGCTAGTTGCTCCACCGGCAATACGCAATGCGCACAGGCAACAGCGATGAGCGCCTCCCGGTCACGTCGACAAACCGCCGCGGCGACGACGCGGCGCTGGCCAGTGCCGTCCATGCGGAGGGTTCCCGCTCCTTCGATTCGCCGCTGAAGCCTTGGATCGTCAATGCCGGACCCGAGTAGCAGTACGCGCAGGGGGTGCAGTCGCCCATCACCGGCATCCGATGCGACATCACGTCGGTGTCGGCCACCATTTGCGGCGTGGCGTCCGCGCTCGACGTCGCAGCCCGGGCGTCGATGCCCAGCAGCGCAACCAGCAGCATCAGGCCACCGATGCCGCGGCGCATGGCGAGACTCCTAAGCGGTCGCACTGCGCCTCCTCCAGAACGCTCGGCTGGCGGTGGGACGCTCGCGTTCCCGCCGCATCAACAGATAGGCCGCAGGGATCACGAACATCGAGAGCAGCGGCGCGGTGATCATCCCGCCGACCATCGGCGCGGCGATGCGCTGCATCACCTCCGAGCTGGTGCCGGTGCCCCACATGATCGGGAACAGGCCGGCCAGGATCACCGCCACGGTCATCGCCTTCGGGCGCACCCGCAGCACCGCGCCTTCGCGGATCGCGTCGAGCAGGTCGGCTGTGCTGGTCTTGCCGTGGTCGAGGCGGTCCTGCCAGGCGTGCTTCAGGTACAGCAGCATGATCACGCCGAATTCGGCTGAGACGCCGGCCAGCGCGATGAAGCCCACCGCACCCGCCACCGACAGGTTGTAGCCGAGCAGGTACAGCAGCCAGATGCCGCCCACCAGCGCGAAGGGCACGGCCGCCATGATCAGCAGCGTGAACGGCACGACGATCTTCAGCTTGGCGGTGGCACGCTCGAGGAACTCGAACTGGCCGGACCACGAGATCGAATAGCCCGGCGGCAGCTTCACCTGCTTCATGACGGCACGCTGCATGTCCTGCACAGCGCCGCTCAGGTCGCGGCCCCGGATGTCGACATACACCCAACCCGACAGCCGTGCGTTCTCGCTGCGCAGCATCGGCGGGCCGTCGGTGATGCGGATGTCGGCGACGTCGGCCAGCACAAGGCGCGCGCCGCGCTCGCTGACGATCGGCAGGTTGCGCAGCTTGTCGAGCGAGTCGCGGATCTCGCGCGGATAGCGCAGGTTGATCGGGGAGCGCTGGAGGCCTTCGACGGTCTCGCCGATGTTCTCGCCACCGACGGCTGATGAAATCACCGACTGCACGTCGGCGATGTTCATGCCGAAGCGCGCGGCGTCGTCACGACGGATGTTGACGTCGACATAGCGGCCACCGGTCAGGCGTTCGGCCAGTGCGCTGGTCACGCCCGGCACGTCCTTCAGCACGCGCTCGATTTCACCTGTCAATCGGTCGATCGTTGCGAGGTCGGTGCCCGCGACCTTCACGCCCACCGGGCTCTTGATGCCGGTGGCCAGCATGTCGATGCGATTGCGGATCGGCGGCACCCAGATGTTGGCCAGGCCCGGCACGCGCACGATGCGATCGAGTTCGTCGACCAGCTTGTCCTGCGTCATGCCGGCGCGCCACTGGTCGCGTGGCTTGAACTGGATCGTCGTCTCGAACATCTCGAGTGGCGCCGGGTCGGTGGCGGTTTCGGCGCGGCCGGCCTTGCCGTAGACGCTGACGACTTCGGGGACCGTCTTGATCAGGCGGTCCGTCTGCTGGAGTAGCTCGGCGGCCTTGCCGGCGGACAGTCCCGGCAGGGCGGAGGGCATGTACAGCAAGTCGCCTTCGTCGAGCCGCGGCATGAACTCTCCGCCGATGTGCTGCAGCGGCCACAGGCTGATGACGAGCACGACAGCAGCGCCCGCGATCGTGACTTTCGGCCAGCGCAGCACCATGTCGAGCAAGGGCCGGTACACCGCGATCAGGAGGCGGTTCAGCGGGTTGCTCTTCTCATCCGGAATCTTCCCGCGGATGAGGTAACCCATCAGCACGGGGATCAGCGTCACCGAGAGGCCGGCGGCCGCCGCCATGGCATAAGTCTTGGTGAAGGCGAGCGGCGAGAAGAGCCGCCCCTCCTGCGCCTCCAGCGTGAACACCGGGATGAACGACAGCGTGATGATGAGCAACGAGAAGAACAGTGCCGGCCCGACCTCCGCTGCGGATTCGGCGATCACCCGCCAATGCGCATCACCGTGCAAGGTCTGGTCGGGATGCGTGTGCCGCCACTGCTCGATGTGCTTGTGCGCGTTCTCGATCATCACGACGGCGGCATCGACCATCGCGCCGATGGCGATCGCGATGCCGCCGAGCGACATGATGTTGGCGTTGACGCCCTGGTAGCGCATCACGATGAACGCGGCCAGGATGCCCAGCGGCAGCGAGACGATCGCGACGAAGGCCGAGCGCAGGTGGAACAGGAAGATGAAGCACACCACCGCGACGACGATGAATTCTTCGATCAGCTTGTGCGTGAGGTTGTCGACCGCGCGCTCGATCAGGCTCGAGCGGTCGTAGGTCGGCACGATCTCGACGCCCTTGGGCAAGCTGCCCTGCAGTTCCTTCAGCTTGGCCTTCACGGCGGCGATCGTTTCCAGCGCGTTCTTGCCGGAGCGCATCACGATGACGCCGCCGGCGGCTTCGCCTTCACCGTCGAGCTCGCCGATGCCGCGGCGCATCTCGGGCCCGAGTTGAACGCGCGCGACGTCGCCGAGCCGCACCGACACGCCGGCATCCGAGGTTGTCAGTGGAATCTTGCGGAAGTCGTCCAGGCCTTGCAGATAGCCCGAGGCCCGCACCATGTACTCGGCCTCGCCCAGCTCGAGCACCGAGCCGCCGGTTTCCTGGTTCGCCTTCTGGATCGCGTCGACGACCTTGGTGTGCGGGATCTTGTAGGCCGCCAGCTTGTCGGGATCGAGCACCACCTGGTACTGACGCACCATGCCGCCAATCGAGGCGACCTCGGCGACGTTGGGCACGGTCTTCAATTCGTACTTCAGGAACCAATCTTGCAGCGCACGCAGCTGCCCCGCGTCCTGCGTGCCGCCACGATCGATCAGCGAATACTGGTAGATCCATCCGACGCCCGTGGCATCCGGACCGAGCGAGGCCTTGGCCTGCGGCGGCAGCCGCGACTGCACCTGGTTCAGGTATTCGAGCACGCGGGAGCGCGCCCAGTAGAGGTCGGTGCCGTCCTCGAACAGCACGTAGACGAAGGAGTCGCCGAAGAACGAATAGCCACGCACCGTCTTGGCGCCCGGCACCGACAGCATCGTCGTCGTCAGCGGGTAGGTGACCTGGTTCTCGACGATGCGCGGCGCCTGGCCGGGATAGGTCGTGCGGATGATCACCTGCACGTCGGAGAGGTCCGGCAGCGCATCGAGCGGCGTCCTCGTCACCGAATACACACCCCAGGCCGCGACCATCAGCGTGGTCAGCAGCACGAGGAAGCGGTTGGCAATCGACCAGCGGATGAGCTTGGCAATCATTGCTTGCTCCCCGCGGCCGACGCGGCCGCCTGTGGCGCAGAGGAGGCCATTGGCGTCACCGTCGTGAGCTGCGGCAGGTTGTCCGAGCCGATGAAGAACTCGAAGGTCACGCGGTCGCCAACGGCGACGTTGCGTGGCACGCCATCGGGCGGCAGCTTGAAGTCCATCGTCATCGCTCCCCACTTGATCGTCGGGATCGGGCCGTGGGACAAGGTCATCGCGTCCTTGCCGATGGCTTCGACCTTGGCTTCGCCGACATGGCGCGGCGCGCTCGCGGCGGCAGCAGCCGAGCGAGCAGCAGGCGTCGCCGGCTCGCTGTTCAACCGGGCTTCCACACCACGCAGGCTCGCCTCCGAGTCGATCAGGAACTGCGACGAGACGACCACACGCTGACCGGCCTGCAGGCCGCGCTTGATCTCGGTCTGGCCGCCGCTTTCGATGCCGGCCTCGACATCGACCGGGCGGAAGCGGCCGTTCTCCTCCGCCAGCATCACCACCGTGCGCTTGCCCGTCTGGATCACGGCTTCGGTCGGCACGAGCAGGCTCTTCTCGGGCCGCATGTCCATGAACTGCATCTGCACGAACATGCCAGGCACCAGGCGACCCTTCGGATTGGCGAGCTCCATGCGCGCCTTCAGCGTGCGCGTGGAGGCATTGACCTCGGGCAGGATGGCCTGCACCTTGCCCTCGAAGCTTTCGCCCGGCGCGGCGGGACTCTTGGCCATCACCTTGGCGCCGGGGCGCAGCAGCGCCGATTGGCTTTCGGGGACCTCGGCGTTCGCCCACACGGTGGACAAGCCGTTGATGCGAAAGAGGGTCGCGCCCGACATCACCGTCATGCCTTCGCGTGCCATCAGCTCGACCACGACGCCACTGATCGGCGCCGACAGCGTGAAGCGCGGCTGGGTCTTGCCGGTCTTCTCGATCAGCTGAATCTGAGCCTCGCTCATGCCGACCTGGCGCATGCGCTGGCGTGCGCCGTCGACCAGTGCCGCGAGGTCGGTCCCTTGCATGCGCCGCACCGACAGGAATTCCTCCTGCGCGGCGATCCAGTCCGGCACATACAGTTCGGCCAGCGGCTGGCCCTTGCCCACGCGATCGAGCGTGGCGCGGACATACAGGCGCTCGACGTAGCCGGTGGCACGCGCCTGCACGATCACCTGATCGCGCTCGTTGAACGCGATGCTGCCGACGGCGGACACCTGCGGCGACAGCATGCCTTCGGTCACGAGCGCTGTGCGCACGCCGAGGTTCTGCTGGATGCGCGGGCTGACGGTGACCTTGCCCTGGTCGCTGTCGCTGTCGGAATAGACGGGCGACATCATCATGTCCATGAACGGCGACTTGCCCGGCTTGTCGAACTTGCTGGCCGGCACCATCGGGTCGTGGTAGTAGAGGATTTTCTTGCCGGTCATCGGATCGACGTCACCCGCCTTGAGGCCGGCCTGCATGTGGCGACGCGTGGCCTCTTCGCCCTCGGCGGCGCTTGAGGGGCCGCCCGAGACGGCTCCCGTTCCGGCGGTCGACGTCGAAGGCGCACTGCCGCCCATGCCCGTGCCGCGTTGCATGCCGAGCCTGTACAGACCGTAGCCGCCGAGCGCGAATGCGGCGGCGAGGGCGACGGCGATCAACGGGGTTCTGTGTTTCATGAGCTTGTTCTTCGATGAGTTCAACGTGAGCCCGGGGCCGCAGGACCGGCCGGGACGAGGTAGTTGATCTGTGCCCAGAGGCGCGCCGTGTCCATCTCCAGGCGCAGCCGGTCCATCCGTGTGTCGATTTCCATGCGGCGCGCTTCGAGCACCGCGCCGAGCGGCCCGCCGCCGCGATATGCGGCCAGCGCGGCGCGTGTGCGTTCCGTGCTGAGCGGAACCAACGCGCTGTCGTAGTGCGCGAGCCGCTCCCGGTTGCTCTGCCACTCCTGCAGCATGGCAAGGGCGTCGGCCACGTGCATGCGCGAGGCTTCCTCGCGCTCGGCGCGCGCCTGCTCCACCATCGCGAGCTTGGCGGCGAGCTCGCGGTCCTGCCGGTTCTTCTGGTCCCATTGCAGCGGGATGGCCAAGTTGACGGAAATCATGTTGGAGTACGCTCGGCCGCGCTGGCTGTACATGACTTCGACGCTGACATCCGACTGCTTGTTCGTGCGTGCGACCTCGGCTTCGGCTTGCGCGAGTTCTTCGCGCCTGTGCAGGACGGCGATCTGCGGGTGATGCTCAAGCCGGGTCTCCAGGTCGTCGGGACGAAGGCTGACCGCGTCCAAGGCGGGCGGCGGGGCCAGGGGATCCCCCGCGGGCGGCCCGATCCAGCGGGACAACTGTGTCCTCGCGGTGGCGATCTGACGCTCGCTCTGCGCCATGCGGTCTTCGATGAGTGCCACGGCGGCACGCGCCGCGAACGCATCGGCCTGCGACCCTCGGCCGCCGCGGTAGGCCGAGTCGGCCGCCTCAATCTGCAGCCTTGCCTCATCGCGCTGGCTCACCAGCACGTCGCGCATTCGCTCCTGGTAGTAGCGGTCCAGCCAGGCGGCCGCGGTGTCTCGCTGCAGGTTCGCCAGCGCCAGGTCGCGTCCCGCTTCTGCCACTTCCGCCTCGCGCTCGAAGCGCGCCGAGCGCGCCTTCAGCTTGCCGCTGCGCGTGAGGTCCTGCATGATGCCGATCGAGCGCATCGTCATGAAATCGCGCGTCACGCTGAAGCGGTCGGGCCCATCGATGGGCAGGTTGTTGACGCCGGCCTTCAGCGTCGGGTCGGGCCGTTGACCCGCAGCGATCGCCATCTCGCGAGCAGCGGACGCCGCGGCGTCTTGCGCAGGGAGTTGACGCGAACGATCTTCGGCGATGCGCAGCGCCTGGTCGAAGCTCAACGGCTCGGCGGCGCGCACCGGCAGCGCGGCGGCCAGCGCAAGCGCGACAAGGCGAATGAAAGCAATCAGCATGAAACCTCCGATGACGAACGGGACGGCGCCGGCGACGCGGCGCGACCAGGGTCGTCAGGAGGTCAAATTCGCAAGCAACAGTGCAGGATCGCGTGCGGCGGTGGGGCTGCCGTCGCGCCGCCGTCGGGCGCAGCCCGTGCGCGCGCGGCGTCGAATGCGTCGATCACCGCCGGCAGCGTGTACAGACCGACGAGCAGCGCCGCTGGCAGAACGGGCGCGCTCGTGTGATCGGCGCTCTGCTGCCCATGACGGCAATGCTCGAGGCATGCGTTGCTGACCGGCTGATCGCTGGGGTCGGATGCGGCGTCGGCGGCGTCGACCATTTGCTCGGGCTGATGCGACATCGATGCCGCCATCTGCGGGCAGGCATGCGCTGCGACGGCCATCTGCGCGAACAGCATCACGCCGATCAGGGCTCGACACAGCAATGGCATGAACCGACGCGTCATGCGGCGAAGTCTAGCGCGAACGCGTCAGCGAAACGCTCAGCTCGGCAGTCGTTCCTGACTTGTTGGTCCACATCCAGCAGTAATCGTGATCCAGCGCAACTTTCAGCGTGCCTTGCGCGGCAGCCACGCCCTTTTGCTGCGCCGGCGTGACGACGCGCTGGCCCTGGTGGTAGTGGATGTTGAAGTCCATCGTCTGGTCGGACTTGAAGGTCCAGGCGATCTTCTCGCTCTTGCTCAATGGCCCGCAAAGCTCGGCGAACTTCGTCGGTGCAACGACCATGCGCTGCTCGAAGCGGCCGTCGGCATCCCACGCGATCTTCACGAGTTGCGCCTGCGCGCTCGCCGCCATCGCAACGAGTGGGACCGCGAGAACGGCCTTCACGCGCACCGCCTGCGATTGCGACCATTCATCTATCGCTTCGACGAGCCGGTGCGGGTCGGTCGGCTTGACGAAGTGACGGTCGAAACCGGCCTCGCTGGTGCGCAGCTGGTCTTCCTTCTGGCCGTAGCCGGTCAACGCGACGAGCAGTGTTTGGCGCATCGCCGGCATCTCGCGCAAGCGCTTCGCGACCTCGAAGCCGCTCATGCCGGGCAGCCCGATGTCGAGGACGATGACATGCGGCGCGAACACCGGCACGCAGGCCAAGGCCTGCATGCCGTCGCCGACGGCCTTCACTTCGTGGCCTTCGAGCTGAAGAAAGCGCGCGATGCTTTCGGCCGCATCGTGGTTGTCGTCGACGATGAGGATGCGCCGCCCGCGCACCGGCGCCTCCGCGGCGGCAAGCGCAGCCGACCCCGCGCCTTGCACGACGCTGATGCAGGGAATTCGCACGGTGAACTGCGAGCCCTTGTGCACGCCCTCGCTGTGCGCGTCGAGCCGCCCACCATGCAGCTCGACGAGACGGCGCGCCAGCGTCAGCCCGACGCCGAGGCCGCCTTGGCTGCGGTCGAGCGAGCGCGTGCCCTGCGCGAACAGGTCGAAGATGCGCGGCAGCAGCGCCGCGTCGATGCCGATGCCGTTGTCGCGCACGGTGATCACCGCCTCGCCGTCGACGACGCCGAGCTCGAGCTGAATTCGTCCGCCCTCGTCGCTGTACTTGGCCGCGTTGTGCAGCAGGTTCGCGAGCACCTGCGACAGCCGCCCGAAATCGCCTTGCAGCCACACCGGCGCACTCGGCAGGGTGACCGTCAGCGTGTGGCCGCGCGCGTCGATGAACGGTTGCGCGGTCTCGACGCTTTGCGCAATCAGCGCGGCCAGATCGACCGGCTCTTTGTTGAGCGCAATCTTGCCCTGGCTGATTCGCGCCACGTCGAGCAGCTCTTCGACGAGGTGGGTCATGTGGCGCAGCTGCCGGTCCATCACGTCGGTGGCCCAGGTCAGCTTGGCGTCGGGCGGCGCGATGCGGCGCACGACCTCGAGTGCATTGCGAATCGGCGCCAGCGGGTTGCGCAACTCGTGCGACAGCATCGCGAGGAACTCGTCCTTGCGCTGATTCGCCGCTTGCAATTCGAACTCGGCCGAACGCCGCTCGGAAATCTCGGTCTGCAGGCTGCGGTACAGGCGCGCGTTCTCGAATGCGATGGCCGCGCGGCTCGCGAGCTGCTCGAGCGTCGACCAATCGCGCCCGCCGATGATCGGGTCGGCGACCTCGGCGCCGAGCGAAGACGCGACCATCAGCACGCCGAGCGCGCGCTCGCCGATCAGCAAGGGCACGGCCACCGCAGCGAGCAGTGCACCCGAGCCCTGCAGGCCGAACGCGTCTGCACTCAACAGCGCGACCTCCGACGCCCCCAGGCTCACGCGGCGCCTGCCGGCCAGCGCCTCGCGCATCGCGGCCTGCACGGCGTCGGGCAGGTTGTGGCAGGCGAGGCTCGCGACCTCGAGGGTCGCTGCGTTGCGCGTCGCGCCCGCGACCAGCACCTCGTCGAACGCGGGATCGTCGTCGGTCAGCATCAGCACCGCGAGCGACGCCATGTCGGGGACCACGAGCTCGACCAGTTGGCGCATGCTGACCGTCAACTCCAGCGATCCGCTGAGCACGCGGCTCGCGCGCGAGAGGAAGTTGGAGCGCCGGTCGTTCTCTTCAGCGGCGCGGCGCGCCGTCTCGGCCGCGACGAGTGCCACCTGCTCGGCCGCCTGGCGCCGCACCCGGCGCTGCATTGCGTGCAGCTCGACGAAGACCTTGACCTTGCTGCGCAGCACCTCCGGCACGACCGGCGACAAGATGTAGTCGACGGCGCCGAGCGAATAGCCGCGCGCGGTCTGCAACTCGTCGGCGTAGGCGGTGATGAAGATGATCGGCGTGTGCGCCGAGCGCTTGTACTTGCGGATCAGCTCGGCGGTTTCGAAGCCGTCGATGTCGGGCATGTTGACGTCGAGCAGGATCACCGCGAACTCGCGCTGCAGGACTTCGCGCAACGCCTCGCCTCCGGAGCGGACGAACACCAGGTTCTGCCCCAGGTCTTCGAGCACGGTGCCGAAGACCAGCAGCTTCTCTGCCAGGTCGTCGACGATCAGGATGTTCGACTTGTCGTCGGACGTGTCGATCGTGGTCGTCACTGACACAGCCAGCTCCGCAGCACGACCAGCAGATGGCTCGTGTCGACCGGTTTCGACAGGTAGTCCCAGGCGCCCGCTTCGATGCATTTCTCGCGGTCGCCCTTCATCGCCTTCGCGGTCACCGCGACGATCGGCAGGTTCTTGCCGCGCGGCAGCTTGCGGATCTCCTTCATCGTCGCGATCCCGTCCATCTCCGGCATCATGATGTCCATCAGGACGATGTCAATGGTCGGGTCGCTCTGCACCAGGCGGATCGCATCGCGGCCGTTGTCGGCCGACACGATCACCATGCCCTGCTCGTCGAGCACGGTGGCGAGCGCAAAGATGTTGCGCATGTCGTCGTCGACGATCAGCGCCTTGCGGCCGTCGAGCACCCGGGCGGCGTCGTACAAGGCCTGCACCGACTGGCGCTCGGGCTCCGACATCGCGGCGGTGCCGCGGTGCAGGAAAAACGCCGTCGCGTCGAGCAGCCGCTCGAGCGATCGAGCCTGGCGCAACGCGAATGCGCTGTGGCCGCGCTTCCATTGCGCACCCACCGTCTCGTCGCCCTCGCAATACAGCACGATCGGCAGCTGGCGTGCGAGCGGCCGGCGATCGAGGCTCTCGATCACGTCTTCGGGCCCGAAGGCCGTGATGCTGCCGTCGGTGACGAGGCAATCGATGCCGCCTTCGGCGAGCGCGGCACGCGCCTGGTCGGCGGTCTCGGCCGTCGTCACCTGCGTCTCGCTGTCGAGCGACGCAAGGTAGCGAACGCGCAGCGGCGAGTCGGGCATCAGCACCAGAAGTCTCTTCGTGCTCTGGTCGGCGAACTGGTACAGGTGCGCGAGCGCTTCGTTGACGACATCGACCGACTGCAGCGGCTTGGTCAGGAAGCCGATCGCGCCCGAGTTCAGCGCGCGCTGGCACGAGTCGTCGGTCGAAACGACGCAGATTGGAATGTGGCGCGTCGACAGGTCGGCCTTCAGCCGCTCGAGGATGCGCCAGCCTTCCATGTCGGGCAGGAAGATGTCGAGCGTGATGACCGACGGCTGGTACTCGCGCGTCATCGCGAGCGCGCCGCCGCCGCTGGTGCTGACGAGCCCCTTGAAGCCGGTGCGCCGAGCAGCCTCGAGCAGCATCTTGGCGAAGGCCAGGTCGTTCTCGACGATCAGCAGCACCTTGTCGCCGGCGAGGATCTCGTTGCGGTCGTCGTCGGCGACGTTGCCGAACTGCACCAGCTCGGACGTCGGGGGCTCGTGCACCTCAGCGAGCGGCGTCGTCTGCGGCCGGGCGGTGGCGGCGAGATCGTCAAGAGCGTGCAAGCGCTCGGCTTGCAGCTTGGCTTCCGACTCGTGGACGATCGTGCGGCCATGCCGGCTGCTGCGCGACGGGTTGTAGCTTTGCGGCAGGTACAGCGTGAAGGTGCTGCCTTGCGACGGCGTGCTGACGAGGCGGATCTCGCCGCCCAGCAGCCGCGACAGCTCGCGGCTGATCGCGAGGCCGAGGCCCGTGCCGCCGTACTTTCGCGAGGTCGATCCGTCGGCCTGCTGGAAGGCCTCGAAGATGATCTGCTGCTTGTCGGCCGAGATGCCGATGCCGGTGTCGGACACCGAGAACGCGATCACCTGGCCAGCACGATTGAGCTCCTCGTTGTCGCGCGACCAGCCGCTGTCGGCGAGCGCCATCGACAGCGTGACCTGCCCCTGGTGGGTGAACTTGAACGCGTTCGACAGCAGGTTCTTGATGATCTGCTGCAGCCGCTTCACGTCGGTGACGACCGTCTTCGGCAG
>VBCQ01000155.1 GCA_005882155.1 Betaproteobacteria bacterium | reverse complement strand
GAGGATGAGCTGGAGCGGCTGTTCCGCTCCTAGGCCGCCGCCAGGCACCAGAACGCGCGCGGCTACCACGACCTACTTCTCTACAGGTCGCAGACGATAGGCGACGCCACTGGAGCAGTTTGATCGCCACCTAGCACCGCTGCATAAAGCGAGCACTGCCTGGCCTGGCGACATGGACCGCGTCCATCGCGTGCCGCGGTGCTTTTACGTTACTCAGCAGGCGGACTTCGGCAACCTGCACCTGTGCGGATCGTTGACGCGATTCATTCCGCCGCCGGTCGCGGTGGCGTTTGGGACGTTGGTGCCCGAAGCGACGATGGAGTCACCGCACGACGATCGCGTCGCCGGGCCAACCAGCCCATCGACGTCGCCGAGCGCATACGCGCGTTGTGGGCATGACGATGGTCGTACGATTCGTCTCATGTCCAATCGCACGCTGAACCTCGACGACAAGCTCTATCGCTATCTGCTCGATCATTCGGTGCGAGAGCATCCGATCTCGCCCGACCAGGCGCAGCTAATGGCGCTGCTGGTGCGCTTGATCGGCGCGCGCAACAGCATCGAAATAGGCGTATTCACCGGGTACAGCGCATTGAGCGTTGCGCTCGCGCTGCCCGACGATGGCCACCTGCTCGCCTGCGACATCAACGATGACTACACGCGAGTCGGCAAGCCTCATTGGCAGGCCGCCGGCGTCGCGCACAAGATCGACCTGCGACTTGCACCGGCCCTCGAGACGCTCGATGCACGGCTCGCCGAAGGCGCAGCAGCCACCTACGACTTCGCCTTCATCGACGCCGACAAGGGCAGCTACGACGCCTACTACGAGCGCTGCCTGCAGCTGCTGCGGCCGGGGGGGCTGATCACGATCGACAACGTGCTGTGGAGCGGCAGCGTCGCCCGCCCGGCCGAAGACGCCGACACCCGCGCGATCCAGGCCCTCAACGACAAGCTGCGCCGCGACGAGCGAATCGATCTCGCGATGCTGGCGATCGGCGACGGCTTGACGCTCGCGCGCAAGCGCTGAGCGATCAGCGCTTCAGCACTTTCGCCACCGGATGCGAGCGCAGGCGGAATGCGTCGGGCATGCCCGCGCCGAGCAGCGGCCGCAGATAACGGCGGAACGCCTCGGTCACGTTGGTGCCGCGACCGAGCCGTCGCGCGCGCTCCACATCGCGTACTGCACCGCCTTCTCGCCGACCTCGCGCGCCTCGCGCTGGTCGACATCGGATACGCAGCCAAGGAAGGATCGCTGCAAATAGCCGAAGGTGTCGCCGCGCACCCGCTTGATCTTCAACTGGTTCTTGACTTCGTCGCACAGCAGGTCGGCGAGCGCGCCGGTGCCCGACAGCTGGACGTTGCCGTGCGCATCGCGCTCGACCGCTTTGGCGAGCTGGCTCGCGATCGCGACACCCGCGGCGTCGTGGATGCCTTCGGAGACCGCGATGACGCAGCGGCCGTGCCGCTCGTACGCCGCCTTCACGTCGGCGAGGAACTTCTCGAGCACGAAGGTGCGCTCGGGCAGGTAGATCAGGTGCGGCCCGTCGTCGGCAAACTTCTTTCCGAGCGCCGCCGCCGCGGTCAAGAAGCCCGCATGCCGCCCCATCACGACGCCGACATAGACACCGGGCAGCGCTGCGTTGTCGAGGTTCGCGCCAGCAAAAGCCTGGGCGACGAAGCGCGCCGCCGACGGGAATCCGGGCGTGTGATCGTTGCCGACGAGGTCGTTGTCGATCGTCTTCGGGATGTGCATGCAGCGCAGCGGGTAGCCGGCCTTGCGCGCTTCTTCGCTGACGATGCGCACGGTGTCCGACGAATCGTTGCCGCCGATGTAGAAGAAGTGGCCGATCTCGTGCGCCTGCAAGACCTTGAAGATCTCCTGGCAGTAGGCGATGTCGGGCTTGTCGCGCGTCGAGCCGAGGGCCGACGCCGGCGTGTTGGCGACGAGCTCGAGGTTGTGCTGCGTCTCCTGCGTCAGATCGACGAAGTCTTCGTTGACGATGCCGCGCACACCGTGCCGTGCACCGTAGACGCGTTGAGCGCCGTGAAGGCGCCGCGCCTCGAGGACGACGCCGACCAGCGACTGGTTGATCACCGCCGTCGGGCCGCCGCCCTGGGCGACAAGAATCTTGTCCGATGACATGGCTGCTCGCTTTTCGTTGACGATGGTTTGAACTCTAGGGCACTGCTGTTCAGTGCGGCAAATCCTTGGCCAGCACGCGCCCCAAGATCTTGTGGCGATCCGCGTTCAGCTCCCAGAACATCGCGCCGCGCAGCCCCTTGCCTTGAATGTAGATCGCCTTTTCGTGGACCGATGCCTCGTCTTCATAACTGATGAAGACCTTGCTGTCGGCGTTGTAGAGGTACGGGACTTTCGCGGCCGCGTTCCAGTGCCGAATGAAGCCTTTGCCGCCGACGCTGTAGGCGCCGTTCGTGTCCTTCGTCAGGTAGCCCGCGTCGACGAGAAACGCATGGTCGAAGTTCGCGCCTTTGGAGCCGACCGCCGCTCCGCTGCACGGCTGGTACAGAGCGTCGGCGTTCGGGCCCGGCGCGCAACCGGCCCAGCCGTAACCGTAGAACGGCAAGCCGAGTACCAGCTTGTTCGGCGCGATGCCTTGATCGAGAAAGAGCTTGACGCTCGCGTCGGCATTGAATGTCAACGCGGTGGGCGAGCTGTCGTTCGAGTCGACGAACAGCGGCGCGAGAAGACCACTGTTGGTGTCCCACGGCCCGTGATAGTCGTAGGCCATGATGTTGATCCAGTCGACACTCTTCGCCAACGCGACGAGCCAGGCACTGCTGCCGCTCGCGTCCATCACGTGGTTCGTGCCGGCGCCGGCGGCAATCGTCACCAGGTAGCGCTTGTGATCCTTCTGCCCCGCGAGGTCGAGCGCCCAGCGCAAGGCATCGATCAGCAGCACGTAGTTCTGCTTGTCCTCGGGGCGCTGGCAGACGGCACCCGCGACGCACGGCAAGCCGATCGCGGTCGGGAACTCCCAGTCGAGGTCAATGCCGTCGAAGCGGTACGCGCGAACGAAGGCAACTGCCGAGTCGACGAAGTTGCTGCGCGTCGCTTCGCTCGCAGCCATGTTCGAGTCGCTTTGAGCTTGACCAACTGGCGCAGATTGACAACGTCAAGCGCCGGGTCGCCGAGGACAATCGCGCCGTCGGGCGGCTTGATCGGCTTGCCCGCGCGGTCGCGACACGGCTTCAACGCACCGTCGGCCGCTGGCGACGCATTGCCGTGCTGGCCGTCCCAGCAGATGTCGAGGAACGCGTAGTTGATGACCGTCAACCGAGACGCCGCGATGTTGGTTCCATTGACGACGAACGGCGTCGGATTCGCCGCCGCCCAGCCGGGGTAATAGCCGACGATTTCATGGCCCGCTGCGCTTGCAAGCGCCGATACGCAACACAGCGCCGCAGCCCGCATCCATCGCATCACGGTGTTCGTCATGGGCCTCATTCTTTCATCACGCCATCGGCGCGGAACATCGCCTTGATGCCGCGCACCGCTTGCCGAATTCGCGACTCGTTCTCGATCAGCGCGAACCGCACATAGCCGTCGCCGTAGTCGCCGAAGCCGATCCCCGGCGACACCGACACGCGCGCCTTGGCAAGCAATTGCTTGGCGAACTCGAGCGAGCCGAGCTCGCGGTACGGCTCGGGGATGCGCGCCCAGATGTACATCGACGCACGCGGCAGCTCGACCGGCCAGCCGGCTTCGTTCAAGCCGCGGGCCAGCACATCGCGCCGCGCTTGATACGTGGCCGCAATGTCCTTCACGCATTGCTGATCGCCTTCGAGCGCCGCGATCGCCGCGACCTGCAACGGCGTGAAGGTGCCGTAGTCGTGATAGCTCTTGATTCGCGCGAGTGCGGCGACGAGCTCGGGGTTGCCGACCATGAAGCCGATTCGCCAGCCCGCCATGTTGTAGCTCTTCGACAGCGTGAAGAACTCGACCGCGACGTCTTTCGCGCCGGGAACCTGCATGATCGACGGCGCTTTCCAGCCGTCGAACACGATGTCGGCATACGCGAGGTCGTGAACGACGAGGATGTCGTGCGCTTTGGCGAGCGCGATCACGCGCTCGAAGAAATCGAGCTCGACGCATTGCGCGGTCGGGTTCGACGGGAAGCCGAGGATGATCATCTTCGGCTTCGGGTAGCTGCCGCGAATCGCCTGCTCGAGCTCGGCAAAAAAGTCGACGCCCGGCGTCATCGGCACCGAGCGGATGTCGGCACCGGCGATCACCGCACCCCAGATGTGGATCGGGTAGCTCGGGTTGGGCACCAGCACCGTGTCGCCGCGGTCGAGTGTCGCAAGCATCAGGTGCGCGAGGCCTTCCTTCGAGCCGATCGTGACGATCGCTTCGCTGTCGGGGTCGATGTCGACGGCGTAGCGGTCGCGGTACCAATGCGAGATCGCGCGGCGCAAGCGCGGAATGCCCTTCGACGTCGAGTAGCCGTGGGTGTCGGGCCGCTGCGCCGTTTCGGTGAGCTTGGCGACGATGTGCGGCGGCGTCGCGCCGTCGGGGTTGCCCATGCTCATGTCGATGATGTCTTCCCCGCGCCGGCGCGCTTGCGCCCTCAGTTCGGCAGTGATGGCAAAGACGTAGGGAGGAAGGCGATCGATGCGCGCGAAGCGGCGCTTGCCCTGAGATGCAGACATGGAAATCCTTGACGTGAGCGCCCGGACCGTCCGAGCGACGTGGTCGGAATGGTAGTGCAAGCCGAGCGCGGGGCGCTCAAGCAGTCAGATCGAGCAGGCTGCCGAGCATGCTCTGCTCGGCCTGGAAGCTGCGCACGTTGGCCTTGAACGAGAAGCTCGCGATCATCTGCTGCACGATGTCGTCGGCGAGGTTCTCGCCGGGCTGCTGCAGCTGGCCCACATCGGCCAAGACGCCCCCGTCGGGCTGTGCCTGCTGCGCGACGAACTGGAGCCGATAGCCATCGGTCTGCGAGTTCGCAACATTATTCGCCGCCACGTCCATGCGCAGCATGGCGGCGTTCATCCCGGACACGGCAATGGAAGACACGGAATTCATGATGTCAGCCTGGGTATCGGCAGGCCGCGGCAAAACTTGAGAGGGAGTAAATAACACTCCCAGCGTGGCCACCTGAAAGATTGTGGCGCCGCATCCGACGAAAGCGTACAAAGTTCTTCACTCGGAGCCATTGCCATGACGCGACGCCATCTGCTGCATCTGCTCACTGCCGCCGGCCTGTGGCCGCGCGCTGCGTCGTCTGCACCCAATGAAACTCCGCCCGCCAACGGCATTGAGCCATTGAAACTCAGCGACGCCGAATGGAAGAAGCGGCTGACGCCGGCGCAGTACGACGTGCTGCGCCACGAAGGGACCGAGCGGCCGTTCACGAGCCCGCTGAACGGCGAGAAGCGCAAGGGCCGCTATCGTTGCGCCGGCTGCGAGCTCGAGCTGTTCACCTCCGAGATGAAATTCGACAGCGGCACCGGCTGGCCGAGTTTTTTCACGACGCTGCCCGGCGCGTTCGTCACGACGACCGACTTCAAACTCGTGCTGCCGCGCACCGAGTACCACTGCGCACGCTGCGGCGGTCACCACGGCCATGTGTTCAACGACGGCCCGGCGCCGACCGGCAAGCGCTACTGCAACAACGGCGTCGCGCTCAGCTTCGTTCCTGCCGCATGAAGCCGCTCGCCATCACTCGACATCTGGCTGCAAGCGCTTTGCT
>VBCQ01000154.1:5972-9243 GCA_005882155.1 Betaproteobacteria bacterium | reverse complement strand
ATCGACAGCCCTGGCCAGATCGCCATCCACGGTGCGTTGTCGACATAGTTCTTCGCGGTGTTCAGCATGCTGCCCCAGCTCGGCGCCGGTGGTTGCTGGCCGAGGCCGAGGAACGACAGGCTGGCTTCGGCGATCACCGCCGCGGCGACCGCGAGTGTCGCTTGCACGATCAGGGGTGCGACGACGTTGGGCATCACGTGGCGCCACGCGACGCGCCACGGCGGGTTGCCGACTGCGCGTGCCGCTTCGATGTAGTCCTCGACCTTGACGTTGAGGACTTGGGCGCGCGTGAGGCGCACGAAGATCGGCGTCGCCGACACGCCGATCGCGATCATCGCGTTGGTCAGGCTTGGGCCGAGAAACGCCGCGAGCGCGATCGCGAGGATGAGAAACGGGCAGGCAAGAAACGCATCGGTGATGCGCGAGATGACGCCGTCGACCACGCCGCCGATGAAGCCGGCCGCGAGCCCGATCGGCACGCCGAGCAACAGCGAAATCGAGACCGACACGACGCCGGCGAGCAGCGACGCACGCGTGCCCCAGACCACGCGCGACAACACGTCGCGGCCGATCTCGTCGGTGCCGAACCAGTGCGTTGGCGTCGGCGCCTGGCGGATTGCGCTCCAGCTGGTGGCGATCGGGTCTTGCGGCGCGATCCACGGCGCGAAGACCGCGAGCACGATGAACATCACGACGACCGCAAAGCCGAGCACCGCGCCGCGCCGTCGCAGCAAGCGCCGCCAGGCGCGCCGCCACGGCCCGGCCTCGGCGGGCGGCGTCGTCGTTGCGTAGTCGAGCGGAAGGACGGCAGCCATGACTAGCGACGCAGCCGCGGGTTGACGAGAAAGTACGCCATGTCGGCGAGCAGGTTCAGCGTGATGTAGGCCGTCGCAGTGACGAGCACGACGCCTTGCACGACGGCGTAGTCGCGGTTGAATACCGAGTCGACGATCAGCTTGCCGAAGCCGGGGATGCTGAACACCTGCTCGGTCAGCACCGCGCCCGACAGCAGCGTGCCGAGCTCGAGCGCGCCGAGCGTGATGATCGGCGTCAGCGCGTTGCGCAATGCGTGCTTGAGCACGACGTTCGGCTCGCGCAGGCCCTTGGCGCGCGCGGTGCGAACGTAGTCGGCGCTGAGCACTTGCAGCATCGCGCTGCGCGTGTGGCGCATCAGCACCGCAGCGATCGCGTTGCCGAGCACGAAGGCCGGCATCACCATCGCGGCAAGATTCGCGCGCAAGTCCTCGAACGGACTCACGTAGCCCGACGCCGGCAGCCAGCCGAGCTGCACCGAGAACAGCAGAATCATCAGGATGCCGAGCCAGAAGTTCGGCGTCGACAAGCCCCACAGCGCGAACACGTTGGCCGCGTAGTCCCACGCGGTGCCGTGGCCGACCGCCGACACGATGCCGGCGGGGATGCCGATCGCCAGCGCAAACGCCATCGCGATCAGCGCGAGCTCGACCGTCACCGGCAGCTTCTGCAGCACGAGCGCCAACACGGGCTGCTCGTTGCGCACCGATACGCCGAGGTCGCCCTGCAGCACGCCGCGCACCCAGTACAAGTAGCGCAGCGGCAAGGGCTCGTCGAGGTGCAGCTTCGCGTGCAGGTAAGCGACGACGTTGGGGTCGCGCTCCTCGCCGGCGAGGATCACCGCCGGGTCGCCCGGCAGCAGCTGCTGCAGGCCGAAGATCAGCATCGAGACGAACACCAGCGTCGGGACGATCGTCGCGAGGCGCTTGGCGAAGAATTCGAGCATGGCAGGCGTTCAAGCGCCGTTGATCTTCACCCCGGTCACGCGAATCAAGCCATCGGGCACCAGGCGCAATCCGGACAGCTTCGCGTGGTACGCCCACAGCCAGTTGCGGTGGTAGAGATAAATGATCGGCCGGTCTTTCAGCACCCGCGCAGCGATTCTTTCGTAGACCTTCTTGCGCTCGGCCGGCTCGCGCAGCGAGCGCGACTGGTTGAGCAGCTCGTCGATCTCGGGCGCGCAATAGCCGGCGTAGTTCAGCGGCTGCTTGCAGGAGTCGAAGCTGAACAAGTTGCCGTCGGGGTCGGCGCGGCCGCTCCACGCGAGCACATAGGCTTCGAATTCGCCCTTGTCGGCCATGTTCAGCGAAGTCGCGAACTCGGTCGACTGGATCTTGATGTCGAAGCCCGCTTCCTTGGCCATCGCCTGCACAACGAGCGCGAGGCGCTGCGCGTCCGATGTGGTCGGCGTGACCAGCGTGACGCTCGGGTTCGGCACGCCGGCCTCTTTCAGCAGCGCCTTTGCACGCGCGACGTCGCGCTTCGGAATCGGCACGTTCTTCGCGTAGTACGGATTGCTCGGCGCGACCCACTGGTTGCCGACCGTCGCCTCGTTGTCCATCACGACCTGCACGATGCCTTGGCGGTCGAGCGACAGCTCGAGCGCTTCGCGCACGCGCGCATCGCGGCCGAGCGGATTCTTCTGCGCGAGCTCGCTCTTGCCGACGTTGGTCGTGATGCCCTGGTAGCCGATCTCGGTGATGCGCGCGATCTTGATCCGCTTGTCGTTCTTCAGCCCTTCGATGTCCGACGCGGCGGCGCGCTCGATGATGTCGAGCTGGCCGGAGCGCAGGTTCGCGAGGCGCACGGTCGCGTCGGGGATCGGCGTGTAGACGACCTTGTCGAAGTGCACGTTGGCCTTGTTCCAGTAGTCGGCGTAGCGCTCGAAGACCATGCGGTCTTGGGCGACGCGCTCGACGAACTTGAATGGCCCCGAGCAGACCGGCTTGGTGCCGAATGAGGCGCCGGCCGCTTGCGCTGCCTTCGGCGAGACCATCATCCCGGCGCGATCGGCCAGCGCGGCCAGCAGCGGCGAGAACGGCGCCGACAAATTCAGCCGCACGGTGGCGGGGTCGACGACATCGACGCTCGTCACCGGCTTCAATTCGCCGCTGCGGTTCGAGCCGGCCATCGTCTTGTGGCGCTCGATGTTGAACTTGACCGCCGCGGCGTCGAGCTTCTCGCCGTCGTGGAAGGTCACGCCGCTTCGCAGCTTGATCGTCAGCGCCTTGTTGTCGGCCGACCATTCGTAGCCGGTCGCGAGCTGCGGAACGATGTTGAGCTTCTCGTCGATATCGAACAGCTTGTCGCACAAGGCGGCGAAGACGATGCGCCCGACGAAGGTTCGCGCCAGCGTCGGGTCGAGCACGTCGGGGTCTTCGGCGAGGCCGACGCGCAGTGTTTGCGCAGACGCGACAGTCGCAACAGTAATCAACAAACCGGAAAGCAGGGAGCGGAC
>VBCQ01000154.1:0-5749 GCA_005882155.1 Betaproteobacteria bacterium | reverse complement strand
CTCGCGCGCATGCGGGCAGCGGGTGTGAAAGCGGCAGCCCGGCGGCGGCGCAATCGGACTCGGCACGTCGCCGGGCAACAGCATGCGTTGGCGCTCGATGCCCGGCTCCGGCACCGGAATCGCCGACAACAAGGCCTGGGTGTACGGATGCCGGGGCGCGGCGAACAGCGAGCGTTTGTCGGTGATCTCGACGATTTGCCCAAGGTACATCACCGCGATGCGGCTCGCGATGTGCTTGACGACCGCGAGGTCGTGCGCAATGAAGATGTAGGCGAGACCCAGACGCTGCTGCAGGTCCTGCAGCAGGTTGACGACCTGCGCCTGCACCGACACATCGAGCGCCGACACCGCTTCGTCGCAGACGATGAGCCGCGGCTCGACCGCGAGTGCGCGCGCGATGCCGATGCGCTGGCGCTGCCCGCCGGAGAACTCGTGCGGATAGCGCTGCGCGTAAGAGCTTGCGAGGCCGACGGTGGCGAGCAGCTCGGCCACGCGCGCGCGCTCGCGGCCCGCGTGCAGCCCATGCAATGCAAGCGGCTCGGCGAGCGTCTGGCCGACCGTCATGCGCGGGTTCAGCGACGAATACGGGTCCTGGAAAATGATCTGCATCGCGCGCCGTTGCGAGCGCATCGCGCGCGCATCGAGCTCGCCGATGTCTTGCCCGTCGAAGCGAATGCGGCCTGCCGTCGGCTCGATCAGGCGCAGCACGAGTCGGCCGAGCGTCGACTTGCCGCAGCCCGATTCGCCGACGACGCCGAGCGTCTCGCCGGCAGCGAGCGTGAAGTCGACGCCGTCGACCGCACGCACGGCACCGCTCGCGCGGCCGAGAAATCCGCGCCGCACCGGGAAGTGCTTCACGAGGCCCTCGACCTGCAACAGCGGCGCGTTCATCTGATCAGCACCGACGGTTCGAGCGGCGCGCGCCGGCATGCCGACGCATGTGCCGCGTTGACCATCTTCAACGGCGGCGGCGCCGCACGGCACGCCGCTTCGACGAACGGGCAGCGATCCGCGAAGCCGCAGCCCATCGGCAGCCGCTGCGGATGCGGCACCTGACCCTGGATCGCGGTGAGTCGCGCAGCGTCACCATTCAATCGCGGGATCGAGCCGAGCAGGCCGACCGTGTACGGATGCTGCGGCTCGGCAAACAGCGTTCGCACCTGGGCCTGCTCGACGACGCGGCCGGCATACATCACGACGACGTCGTCGGCGACCTCCGCGACCACGCCGAGGTCGTGGGTGATCAGGATGATCGCGGTGCCGGTCTCCTGCTGCAGCTCGCGCATCAGGTCGAGGATCTGCGCCTGGATCGTCACGTCGAGCGCCGTCGTCGGCTCGTCGGCGATCAAGAGCCGCGGCTCGCAGGCGAGCGCCATCGCGATCATCGCGCGCTGGCGCATGCCGCCCGACAAGCGATGCGGATGCTCGTCGAAGCGCTGCTCGGGTGCCGGGATGCGCACCCGCCGCAGCATCGCGGGTGCCGGGATGCGCACCCGCCGCAGCATCGCGATCGCACGCTCGCGCGCCTGCGCTGCATCGATTCGCTTGTGCCGGCGCAGGCCTTCGACGATCTGCTCGCCGATCGTGAACGCCGGGTTCAGCGACGACATCGGCTCCTGAAAAATCATCGCCATGGCGTTGCCGCGCAAGTCCTGCATTTGTGTGGCGGGCAGCCCCATCAGCTCGCGCCCTTCGAAGCGCACCGACCCGCCGGCAATGCGCCCCGGCGGCTGCGGCACGAGCCCCATGATCGACATCGCCGTCACGCTCTTGCCGCAGCCCGACTCGCCGACGATCGCCAGCGTCTTGCCGGCGTCGACGGAAAAGCCGACGCCGTCGACCGCGGGGAACTCGCCGTCGTCGGTGGCGAAGTGCGTGCGCAGGTCGCGCACCTCGAGCAAGGCGCTCATGTCTGCCCCCAGGTCGCGGGGTACCGCGCCCGCCCCCCGAGGGGGTGAGCTTGCTTGGGGCGGCCCTGCGCGGCGCTCATGATCGGCCCTCGCGTCGTGCGGCAGTGAACTGCTCGATGCGCGACTCGATCTCGGCGCGGTCGGTGATGCCGGTCGGATCATTGCGCTTGGCAAGACACGCAACAAAAGGCTGGAAGCGTTCGAGGCTCACGTCGTACAGGCGGCGCAATTCGGCAATCGGCTCGGCATGGTCGTCAACGCGCAGGTCGAGTAGCGGGTAATCCTCATCGCCTTGTATGCGCAAGGCCGCCGCCTGCTTGCCGCGCTTGTCGCCACCGACCGCGTCGCCAGCGGCCAGCGCGGCGATCAGTCGCTCGGCGAGCGGCTGCCCAACGCTTGCGACGAAAGCCTGCACCGTTGCATCGAGAACCTGCGGCCCGGCGAGCATGTTGCCGGCGACGCTGAAGCCGTCATGCACTTGGTGGCCGCACCACTCGACGCACTCGCGTCCGGTGTGCGCCGCGCCCGCGCCGGCGAGCGCGAGCAGATGAAGCTGGCGCTGCTCGCGTCCCGCATCGGCGGCGATCAAGGTCGCGACGATGTCGGCCGGCGACCGGCCTTCGTGCAGCAGCGCGATGCCGCGTGGCCCGTAGAGCGGATTGACGAGCGCCTGCGTCGACAAGGCCCCCGCAGCGCGCGCCGTGTGCAGGCACAGCGCGCCGACCGCGAGGAAGCGGCTTGCGACCGCGGCGCCGACGCGGCCGTCGCTGTCGCGAGCGAGGATCGACCAGGTCATGGCACGCGTCAGCCTTTCTTCAACACGACACGCGATGCGCCGTTGCGCTGCGCTTGACGCGTGGCCGACCGAACATCTGCACCGCGTAGTAGCGGTCGCTCGCCGTGCTGTGCGCGAGCGCGATGCCGATGTCGGTCGCCCGCGCGTCGAGCATGTTGCGGCGATGCCCGGGCGAGTCCTTCCATCCGCGCAGCACGTGCTCGGCGAGGCCTTGAGTCGTAAAGCCGCGTGAGTCCATCGCGAACGCGATGTTCTCTGCGACCAGGCAGTAGTCGTAGCCCTGCTCTTGCGCGCGGTCCACCGGCTGTCGGCCGTCGGCATCGTGGCCGTAGCGGTCGGTGCGTGCCATGTAGCTCGCGAAACGCTGCGCGGCTTCGGCAAGCTTGGCATCGGGCTCGGTGCGGCCCGCGCCTTCGACGGCGCGAAACTCGTTGGTCTTCGCAATCAGCAGCCGTGATACCTCGGCAAGATTCGGCCGCGGCGCCGGTGCGACCGCCGCAGCCGATGCGAGCAGTGCGCAACTCAGGGCAAACGTGTACCAACGAACGACCATGGCTGCACTTTGCCAGCTTTCGCACAGCGATAGACTCGCTGGGTCTATCCGCGAGTCCCGTCCGCCCTACCCCGTTCTGCCGCCATGTACGCGAAGTTTTTCGGTCTGAGCCAGGAGCCCTTTTCGATCGCGCCCGACCCGCGCTATCTGTTCATGAGCGAGCGCCACCGCGAGGCGCTCGGCCATCTGCTGTACGGGCTGCGCGGCGGCGGCGGCTTCGTGCTGCTGAGCGGCGAGATCGGCGCCGGCAAGACCACCGTGTGCCGCTGCTTTCTCGAGCAGATCCCGAAGCGCTGCAACGTCGCCTACATCTTCAACCCCAAGCTCACGGTCAACGAGCTGCTGAAGTCGGTGTGCGACGAGTTCGGCATTCCGTACGAGCATCAGGGCCCGGGCGTGGCGACGATCAAGGACTACATCGACCCGCTCAACGAGTTTCTGCTGAAGACCCACGCGGTCGGGCAGAACAACGTGCTGATCATCGACGAGGCGCAGAACCTGTCGGCCGACGTGCTCGAGCAACTGCGCCTCTTGACCAACCTCGAGACCAGCGAGCGCAAGCTGCTGCAGATCATCTTGATCGGCCAGCCCGAGCTGCGTGCGATGCTGGCGCGCCCCGAGCTCGAGCAGCTGGCGCAACGCGTGATCGCGCGCTTTCACCTCGAGGCGCTGTCAGAGGTCGAGACCTCGCAGTACGTCCGCCATCGGCTGTCGGTCGCCGGCCTCAAGACGGCGAACCCGTTCGACCGCAAGGCGATGCGGCGCATCCATCGCCTGTCGCGCGGCGTGCCGCGGCGAATCAACCTGCTGTGCGACCGCGCGCTGCTCGGCGCTTACGCCAGCGGCAAGGCGAGTGTCGACAGCAAGATCGTCGACAAGGCGGCGAGCGAGGTGTTCGATTCGGCCGAGTCGGCGCTGTCGGTTCGCGCCAGCGGCGCGACGCGTCCGGCGCTCGTATGGTCGGGGCTTGGGCTGGCGGCCGGTACCACGCTGTTCGGCGTCGTGACCTTGGCGATGGACAGCGGCGCGCAACGCGATGCGGTGCTGACGCAAGCGTCACATGCAATGCACGGGCCCAAGGCGGCGTCGGCGGTGCTCGCGTCGGCGTCGCGGCCGGCAGCGCGGGTGATGGCCGCAAGGCCGGCATCGGCGCCGCCGCCTGAAGTTCTGGCCGCGTCCGATCTTCCGACTCGCTTCAAGTCGCTCTTGCGCAGCGAGCGCGACGCATGGCGCGAGCTCGCGCCGGCGTGGAATCTGCAGCTCGGCGACGGCGACCCGTGCGCAGCCGCGTTGCGCCAGCAAGTGCAGTGTTTCAAGAGCAGCGCAAGCGGACTCGCGCTGATCCGCCAGCTGGCCCGGCCCGGCATCGTGACCTTGCGCGACGACAGCAACCGGCCGGTCTATGCGCTGCTGACCGGCCTCACGAATCAAGGCGCGACGCTGCGCATGGGCGGGGAGTCGCGCACCGTCTCGTTGCAATCGCTCGCCGCCGTGTGGCGCGGCGACTTCGCGACCTACTGGCGCACGCCGGCGGACTACGTCGGCGTCATCGGCGACGGCAGCACCGGCCCAGTGGTCGACCGGCTCGCCGCCCAGTTGGCGACCTTGCACGGCCAGAGCGCGCCGGCCGAGCATCAGACACTCGATGCGGCGCTGAAGTCCGAGGTCTATGCGTTCCAGCTGGCGCAGGGTCTGAAGCCCGACGGCATCGCCGGCCCCACCACCTTCATGCAGCTCAACCGCGCCACCGGCATCGACGAACCGCGCTTGCAGACGGAGAGATAAGCCGATGTCCTACATCCTCGACGCGCTGCGCAGAGCCGACTCGGAACGCGAGCGCGGAGCGGTCCCCGGCATCCATGCGCAACCGGTGCCGCCAACGTCTGAAGACGACGTGCCGGTGGGAGCGATCGCGCCATGGATGTGGATCGTGGCGAGCGTCGCGGTGCTCGTCGTGGCAGTCGTCGGTTGGCAGATGATGGGCCGCGACGAAGCGCCGCGCGAGGTGCTGCAGCGTGCGCCAGTGCCTGCTTTGGCCGCAGCGCCGACGCCGGTCGCGCCTGTCGCGCCGGCACCTGTGGTGGCAACGCCGTTGCCGCTTCCTGCGCCGATGCCGCCGGTGCCGGTCGTGCGTGCGTCACCGCCGCCGCCAGCGAAAGTGGCCACCGTCGCGCCACGCGTGAGCGTCGCCGCATCCGAACCGCCGAGCCGCATCTATTCGCAAGGCGAATTGCCCGACGCCATCCGCCGCGATTTGCCGAAGCTGACGATCGGCGGGTCGATCTATTCCGATGTGCCGAGCAGCCGCTTTCTGATCATCAACGGCCAGATCTTCCACGAAGGCGACAAGCTCGGGCCGGAGCTGTGGCTGGAGCAGATCAAGCTGAAAGCGGCGGTGCTGAAGTACCGCGGGTATCGGTACGGGATTGATTTTTAGCGGCTCACTCCGTCTCCGTTCGGGCTGAGCCTGTCGAAGCTCTTGCGCAACTC
>VBCQ01000153.1 GCA_005882155.1 Betaproteobacteria bacterium | reverse complement strand
GGCGTGCGCGGGCGCTCTGGCCATCACGCGCGAGCCATGACATGTGCGCGTGCAGCGCGGCTTCATCGAGCGGGTCGGCGTGCAGAAGCCGCGCCGAAAGATCGACGCCATGGCCGGGATCGATGTCGGCGCCAACACGATCCAATGCAGCGCTGCGCCAGGCGACGCGCAGGCGATCGCGCTCGCCGCGCAGCCAGTTCGACCAAGCCTCGTTGCCGTCGTCGTCGAATCCGCTCAGCAGTTCGCCGCGGCGCAACGTCAACGCATCGGCGTTGCGGCCTTCACGCAGCGCCGATTCGAAATCGGCTACATCGGTCTCGGCGTCGAGGCGAAGTGCGCCGCCCTGCGATTCGACGCGAGCAGACCACGGCGCGAGCTGCAGCCGAAACACGATCTTGCGGAGGTTCGCGTGCGCGAGCTTGCGTTCCTGCTCGGGCCAGAGCATCGCCGCGAGTTCCGCGCGCCCGACCCACGATCGCCTGAGCGCGAGGAACACGAGCAACTGACTGCGCCGCTCGAAAGGCAGGGCGAACGACTCGTCGCCGCATTCGATGGTCGGTGAGCCGAACAAGCACAAACGAAGTTTCATCACTGCGCGCTTTCATTGAATCTCCAAGGAGAGATCGGAAAGCGGCGGTGAAAGACGACAGCGTGCGCACGCGGCGCAGCTATTCGGTCAGTTGAAGTTCGCTGCGGCGACAGTCTGCGAGTGGCGAGGCCCGAGGCTCGCGCCGAGGATGGCAGCTGCGCGTTGCGCACTCGCTCGCGCCGCTGAGGCGTCACCCGTCGCGCGTTGCGCCTGCGCGAGCACCATCAGCGCCGCGCCGACGTCGGCGCTTTGCTGCGGGTCGATCGCGATCGCCTGCGCCGCCGCGAGCGCGTCGCGGGCTTCGCTCAATGCGGGCGCCGACGCGCCCAACGCGAGGTGCGCGCGCGCCTTCAATGTCAGCGCGCGAGCGAGCTGCGGCGCCGACTTGTTGCGGGTGTAGTCGATCTCGGTCAGCAGCCTATCGATCTCTTCGAGCGCCATCGACGCGTCGCCCTTGGCCAGTCGCCACTGCGCGCGCAGCAAGTGCGCTGTGCGCAGCGCGTGCCGATGCTCGCCCGCGCCCGGCTGCGCCAGCCGCTCGGCCGCGTCGAGGTCGGAGGCCATCTCGTCGAGACGACCGAGCATGAGCTGCGATTGGGCCCGGCTGAGCAGTGCGCCGATGTGCGCGGTCCGGTTGTTCTTCGCCACCGCCATCGAGATCGCGCGGTCGATCCAGGCCATGCCGGCATCGGTCTCTTCGATGTGAATCTGTGACAGGCCGAGTCGGTGCGCGACGCCTGCCCGCACGCTGGCAACGCCCTGCTGCGCGACGATGCGATCGACGATGGCGCGCTGCAGATCCCACGCGGCCTTCACGTTGCCGGCGTCGTAGAGCTGGTTCGCGCGGTTGGCCTGGTTCAGGCTCATCGATATCGTCCCGCCCCGGCCGGCGCGCTCTTGTGCAGCGTCGTTGCGCCGGTTCCATTCGATCGCCTCGCTCAGGCGGCCGGCCTGCGACAGCATCACCTGCAGCATCGACGTGATCGTCAGGTACCCGAGGTCCTCGGTGTGCTTGCGGGTTTCGAATGCCCTCGCGAGTCGCGTCGCCGTGCTGATCGCTTCATCGAGCCGGCCTTGCGACCACAGCAGGCGCGCGTGCGCAGTGCCGCATTCGCTCTGGCGATCGAGCGATGGCTCGCGCAATCGATCGAGGCTCGCGAGTGCAACGCGCATGCGCTTGTCCGCCTGCTCGGGCCGTCCCGCGGCGAGCTCGGTCTCGACCGTGTTGCATTGGACGTAGGCGATCTGGTCCGGATCACCGAGCTTGTCCGCGATCGCGGTCGCCTTCGCGAGCGCGGCGTACTCGCCTTGCGTGTCGCCGAGGTCCATGTAGCGACCCGACATGTTGACGAGCATGCCGATGACGAAGCGCGGATCGTCGCCGTAATTGCGCTCGAGCACGTCGATGCCCTTTTCCATCAGCTTGCGGATCGTGATCGCCTGGCCGTCGCTGCCGACCTCGGACATGATCTGATACGCGAAGCGCGCCTGAAACTCGGCGCGCTTCGTCTGGTACAGCGCCTGGTCGCGCTCGCGTCGCGCTTCGATCGCTTGCCAGGTGGTGCCGACGATGCCGCCAATGAGCGCGAGCAGCGTCACCGACACCGCGCCGACCGCGAGGCGATGGCGGCGCACGAACTTCGCGCCGCGGTAGCGCAGCGAGTCGGGCCGCGCGGCGATCGGCTCATCGGCCAAGTAGCGGCGCAAGTCGTCGGCAAATGCGGCCGCGGTCGGGTAGCGCTCGGCGGGCGCTTTCTTCAAGGCCTTGGCGACGATGTTGTCGAGATCGCCGCGCAGCGCGCGAGAGCGCTCGGCGACGTCGGACAAGCGCGGCGGCTCGGTCTCGATGATCGAGCGCAGGCGTTCGATCGGCGTGTGCGTTGCGCGCATCGTCGGGTGCACGCCGCCGAGCAGCAGGTACATCAGCACACCGAGTGCGTAGACGTCGCTCGCGGGAGTGACGTCGCCGCCCTCGACCTGCTCGGGCGCGGCGTAATCAGGCGTGAAGGCGCGGCCGCCTTCTTGCGTCAGCATCGTCGCGGCCGGGTCAGCCTCGTCGGCAAGCAGCTTGGCGATGCCGAAATCAAGCAGCTTCACCTCGCCGTCGTGGGTCACGAGGATGTTGGCCGGCTTGATATCGCGGTGCAGCACCAGCTTGCTGTGCGCATGCGCGACGGCGCCGAGCACGTCGAGCAGCAGCCGCACGCGTGCGTCGATGCCGAGCGCGTGCGTGTCGCACCAGCGGTCGATCTGTTCCCCCTCGACATGCTCGAGCACGAGATAGGGCTGCCCCTGTGGCGTGACGCCGGCGTCGAGCAGGCGCGCGATGTGCGGATGCGCGAGGCGCGCCAGCAGATGGCCTTCGCGCGCGAAGCGCTCGGCGCCGCCGCGCGCGAGCAGCGCGAGATTGAGCAGCTTGACCGCGACGCGGCCTTCGAAGCGCCCGTCACTGCGCCGCGCGAGCCAGACGCTGCCCATCCCGCCCGCGCCGAGCGGCCGTTCGAGGGTGTAGGCACCGAGCGTCTGCCCGGCCGCCGTCGCGTCGGAAGGACCGAGCGCGTTGCCTTCGAGAAAATGCTCTCGCTCGATGTCGCCCTGCTGCGCGAGCAGGGTCGTGAGCTCGGCAGCGAGGGCAGCGTCGTCGCGCGCGAGATCGGCCAAGCGCTGCTCGCGCGCGCGGCCGTCGAGGTCGAGCAACTCGTCGAGCAGCGCAGACAGCTGCGTCCAGCGCCCGGATTCGACTTCCCTCATCTCGATGGAGCCCCTGCCGTGGAACGACAGGGGCTACGTTACTCCTGCTCTCGTCTTGCGCTCAAGGCGCAAGCGGCGTGTATCCGCCGGTCACCTGGCCGCCGAGCTGCGTGAACGAACCCGCGGCATGCACCGCACCGCCGGCGGCAGAAAGCGCATACACCGCGCCGTTGTCGATGTTGGCGTCCCACGCGGTGAGCGCGCCGCTGCCGATGTCGATCGCGGCCAGCCGCTGGCGCGGTACCGGCGGGCCGACGGGGTCGAGCACGCTCGTGAACTCGCCGCCGAAGTACAGCGTGTTGCCCGACAACGCGAGCGACCAGACACGCGCGTTGGTGCCTCGGAACGGCAGGACCGCGCCGCTCTCGCTGATCTTGCCGAGACTCGCGCCGAGTCGCGTGAAGTTGCCGCCGACGTAGACGTTGCCGTTCGCGTAGACCATCGCATCGACGAGCTCGAGGTCACCGACGGTCTCGAAGCCCCAGGGACTCCACGCCATCGGCTGTCCCTGCGCATCGATCTGCGCCACGCGCCGGCGGTTTTGGCCGTTGATCATCGAGAACTGTCCTCCCGCATACACCGACTCGCCTTGCCCGGTGTCGGGCCGGACCGCCAGCGCGAGCACGGGTCGGTCGGCGTTCGGCGTCCATCCGAGCAGCGCGCCGGTCGGCCCGATCGCGGCGAGCCGATTGAACATCGCGCCGGCGATGTGAGTGAACTCGCCGCCGACATACACGTTGCCGCTGCCGCCGACCGCGAATGCACGCACCGCGCCGTCGGTGCCCGGATTCCAAGCACTCACGCTGCCCGCGGTGTCGACCAACGCGATGTGCGCGCGCGGCTGTCCGCCAAGGGTGGTGAAGTTGCCGCCGACATAGATCGTGTCACGGCTGATGGCGAACGCAAGCACGCTCTGATCAGCATCCGGATTCCACGTCGTCAGGTTCCCCTTGGCATCGAGCGCGGCGAGACGATTGCGCGTCACCGCACCGAGGCCAGTGAAGCGGCCTCCGGCGTAGACGGCGTTGCCTGCGGCGGCCACCACATCGACAGTGGCGTTCGGCGCCGGTTGCCACGGCAGCAGCGCGCCCTGCGCATCGATCGCAGCGAGATACGAACGCGGCTGTCCGCCGATCGTGCTGAACATGCCGCCGGCGTAGACGATGGTGCCGCGCGTCGCATCGTTGAGCACGCTGAGCGACTGCACGGTCTGATCGGCATCGGGGTTCCACGCCAGCACGCTGCCGCTTGCCGCATCGATGGCGGCCAGCGCATTGCGCGGCGTGCTGCCGATTTGCGTGAATCGGCCGCACGCGGTCGGCTTGCCGCTCGCGGCATCGATCGCCGCCAGCTTGGCGCGCGGCTGACCGCTCACGCTCTCGAAGAAGCCGCCGGCGTAGACGATGCCGTTGGCGACCGCGAGCGTCTCCACGCTGTTGTCAGCAGTCGGGTCCCACGCGAGCACGTTGCCGAAGGTGTCGATGGCAGCGAGGTAGCCGCGGCGGAACGCGCCGACGGTATTGAACGGCTCGCCGACGTAGATGGTGTTGTTGGCCGCCGCGATGGTCCAGACGCCGAGGTCGGGATCGGGGTTCCATGCGGTCAGGAAGCCGCCGGCCGCATCGATCGCCGCGAGGCCGATGCGCTTCTGGCCGTTGATCGTCGAGAAGGTGCCGCCGACATAGACGACGCCGTTCATCACCGCGATCGTTCGCACCGTGCCGTCGGGCAGCGGCGTCCAGTTCGCATCAAGGCTGCCGTCGGCACGCATGTGCGCCAGGTACTTCTTCGACGTCGCGCCGATGCGCAGGAAGTCGCCGCCGATGTACCAGCCGCCGCTGCCGTCGGGTATCGCTGCGATGACGCCGCCACCGCCGATGACCGGAAAGCCGGCCACGCTCGGGCGCCCGCTCGTCGCGTCGAGCGTCATGCCCTGGCCCGACGTGATGCCGATCTTGGTGAAGTCGCCGCCGAGGTAGGTCGTGCCATCGGCAGCGGTCGCGAGCGCCCACACGGAGTCGTTGAACGCGAGCGAGTTCGGCTTCGTGCCGGCTTCGTTCGAGACGCTGCGGGTCTTCGAATAGATACCTTCGACCTTCGCGTAGTAAGCGCGGCCGTTGACGAGACCTTCGACGTGCAGCGGCGGCCGCACATTCGCGAGCATCTGGGCATCGGCGCACAGCGTGTACTTCGCAATGTCGCAGTTCGGGCTCGACGACAGATAGACGTTGTACTGGCTGGCGCCGTTGTCGCTCCAGCCGAGGTCGAGGCTGCGCACGCGCGCATCGGCGGTCAGTGCGACGCCGGCGCTGCTGCCGCCGCCTCCACCTCCGCCACCGTTCCCTCCGCCGCCGCGCGCGGACGGCATTTCGCGGTGTTCGGTGTCGCTGCCGCCCCCTCCGCCTCCGCATGCGGTGATGACGATGGTGCCAACGATGGCACTGACGAAGGCGGCCCACAGGCCGCCGAGTTGACGCTGATGCATGGTGAGATCTCCTTGGGCTTGTGCCGATGGATCAATCGGAAGCCGAAGGAAAAAGACGACACGCTTGCGTGATTCAGCTGTCGTCGCCCAGCGTGTAGCGCAAGAACAGCCGCGCCTTGCTCCAGTCGCGTTGCACCGTGCGCTCGGAGACGCCGCGCATCGCGGCGATCTCGGCAAAGCCGAAGCCGCAGAAAAACTTGAGCTCGACCAGCTCGGCGAGCGCCGGGTCGGAGGCGGCCAGCGCGTCGAGCGCTTCGCCGAGCGGACCCAGGTCGTCGACGGGCATTGCGGATTCGGCGGCCAGCGTGTCGAGCGTCGTCAAGTGAAACTGCCCGCCGCGCTTGATGGCGCGCCGTTCGCGTACGTAGTCGATGATCAGCCCACGCATCGCGCGCGCCGCATACGCGAAGAAGCGCGCACGGTCAGGGAACGCGAGCCCGCGCTGGCTCAGGTCGAGGTAGGCCTCGTGCAGCAGCGTCGTCGCGCCGAGCGTGAGGCCCGAGGCATTGGCATGCAGCTGGCGCCGCGCCAGCCGGTGCAGCTCGCGGTACAGCGCCGCGAACAGCGCTTCGGTGGCCGCGACGTCGCCGCGCTCGGCAGCAGCCAGCGTCGATGTCAACGCGCGCGCGTCGTCGTCATCCGCCGCTTCGGCCATTGCAGCTCCTCGAGAACAAGCGAACAAGTATTGCGCAGCCCTACTGCCAACGCCAAGTCCAAATCACATCCACGGAAGTGTCCAGCCCCGACTGCGCGCGCAGCGTGAAGCGTCGCGCAATTCGATAGATCAATTGCCAGGTGCCGGTCGTCGCATTGAGTCCGCGCTCGTAGCCGACGTACCAGCGGCGCGAGAGCTGCTTGCCGACGGTGACGATGGTCTCGCGCACTTCGCCGTCGCTTTGCCGCAGCGACACGTCGTCCAGCCCGATGAGCTTCCTGATCTGGCCGCTCGCGCCTTCGCCTTCTCCGGCGAGCAGGGCGAGCGCCGCGCGCTGCAGCAGCGCGGTGTCGGTGCGCCCGAGGCCGTCGGTCGCGCGGCCGAGCACGAGCCACGACAACTTGTCCATCTCCGACAGCTCGGGCTCGGAGAACAAGCGCACGCGCGGGTTCAGCGCGGTGCCGCCGACCAGCACGCCGACGCGCACATCGGTGTTGGGCCGCGTCGCCTCGATGTCGAGCCGCGGGTTCTCGGCCGGGCCGTTGAAGGTGATGAGGCCGCGGTCGATCGTGAGCTTCTGCCCGTAGGCCGCGTAGGTGCCCTCAGCCGCGCGCACCGTGCCGCTGACCGCCATCTGCCCGCCTGGCGAGGTGATGTGCAAGTCGCCGCGCAAGCCGGTGTCCAGGCCGTGCCCGCGAATTCGCAGACGCTCGCCGAGGCCGACTTGCAGATTGACCGCGACATGGCGGCGCGCGGGTGCTGCGGTCGGCGCTGTGGCTTCGGGGCCGGACTCCGACGGCGCCGGCCGCTTGCGGCGGATCACTTCGACGTCGCTGGCCAAGCGCGGCGCGTCGCTGCGGGTGAAGTCGACGAGGCCCTCGTCGACCGCGAACTTGCCGTCGAGCGCGAGCGTGTCGCGGTCGAGCTGCAATTGCGCTTGGCCGCTCGTGACGATGCGCCGGTCGACGCGGCCGAGAACTTGAAACTTGTCGGCCTGCAGCTTGAGGGCGGCCTTCGGCGATTCGCCGAGGCTCGCGTTGCCTTCGAGCCGAACGGTGCCGGCCCCGGCGTGTGCGGTGAAATGCTCGATGCGCGCGCTCGCGCCTTGCAGCGCGATTGCGACGTCGCCATCGGTCACGTTCACGCCCTCCAAGAAGTTGCGCACACCGAGCCCGCTGCCGCGGATTTGGCCGGTGTATTCGGGCGCGCTGAAGGTGCCGCCGATGCTCGCGCTGGTACGCAGCGCGCCGGTCAATCGCCAGCCCGCGGGCACCCAGTTGCCCCAGGTGCCGAGGTTGGCGACCTGGACCTCGAGCACGCCTTGGATCGGCGTGTTCGCCGGTGGCCATGTCGCTTGCGGCGAGGTGCGGATGACGACCGCACCGGCCGCCACGCCGAGCGTCTTGCCGGCCAGCGCCTGCGTGAAGCTCCAGGTGCCGTCGTGCGCGTCGAGCGCGATCCGCAGGTCGGTGAGGTTGAGCGCTTGGGTGCCGGTCTCGTCGGTCACCGTGAGGTCGCCGTGATGGCGCTCGAGCACGACGTCGGCAACGAAGCTCGGCGCGCTGCGCACGTTGATGAGGCCACCGACCGCGAGGTCGCCGCCCCAGCCGAACTCGGGCTGCACGCGCGCG
>VBCQ01000007.1 GCA_005882155.1 Betaproteobacteria bacterium | reverse complement strand
GACGACCACGGCTTCGTCGCGCAAGGCGCGGCCGATGTGCTCGCCGCACGCGGCGCGCGATTGCTTTCCGATGCAGCGATTCCGCGCGGCGGCTGCCAGGTCGACTCGGACATCGGCGTCATCGATGCGAGCATCGCCGAGCGCTGGCGCCGCGCCGCAGCCTCCTTGGGTTGCGAAGAGCCGTGGGGAAATGACGACCCCTCGTCCGATGAGTACATCGGACGGTCCCCCGAGGGGACGCGGGCCGGCTTGGGAGCGGCCCGGCGCTCGGCCCACGACCCCTCGTCCGATGAGTACATCGGACGGTCCCCCGAGGGGACGCGGGCCGGCTTGGGAGCGGCCCGGCGCTCGGCCCGTTCGGCGGAGGATGAAACATGATCACCTCGCCGATCGAAGCGCACGCGCTCGCCACCGCCGAGAAGTGGCACCGCTACTTGGCCGACATGCAAAGCTTTTCGGCCGAGCCGGTGCGACTCGAAACGCAAGGCCTGCTGGTTCGCGTCGCCGGCCTCGTGCTCGAGGCTTCTCCGGCGACCGCGCGTATTTGATGCCGACCGGCGATGTGCATGGTCTCGCCAGCGGCGCGCGCGTCGTGCCGCGGCAGACGCCGGTGGTGCCGATGAAGCTCGGCGCGACGCAACACCCATGGCGGCGCAGCGAAGACCGCACGCTGCATCTGCCAGTCGGTGACGGGCTGCTCGGCCGCGTCGTCGATTCGACCGGGCATCCGATCGACCGCAAGGGGCCGATCGAGCAGGTGCAGAACGAGCCGCTGATTCGCCGGCCGATCAATGCGATGGACCGCGACCCGGTGCGCCGCCCGCTCGACACCGGCGTGCGCGCGATCAACGCGATGCTCACCGTTGGCCGCGGCCAGCGAATCGGCCTGTTCGCCGGCACCGGCGTCGGCAAGTCGGTGCTGCTCGGCATGATGGCGCGCTACACCGAGGCCGACGTGATCGTCGTCGGGCTGATCGGCGAGCGCGGCCGCGAAGTCAAGGAATTCATCGAAGACATCCTCGGCGAAGACGGCATCCGCCGCTCCGTCGTCGTCGCCGCACCGGCCGATGCGCCGCCGCTCACCCGCATGCAGGGCGCGAACTACGCGACCGCGATCGCCGAGCACTTCCGCGACCGCGGCGCGCATGTGCTGCTGCTGATGGACTCGCTGACGCGCTATGCGATGGCACAGCGCGAGATCGCGCTCGCGATCGGCGAGCCGCCCGCGACCAAGGGCTATCCCCCGAGCTGTTTCGCCAAGCTGCCGCAGCTCGTCGAGCGCAGCGGCAACGGCGTTGCCGGTGGTGGATCGATCACCGCGTTCTACACCGTGCTGAGCGAAGGCGACGACCAGCAGGACCCGATCGCCGACGCGGCGCGAGGCATTCTCGACGGCCACATCGTGCTGTCGCGCGAGCTCGCCGAAGCCGGCCACTACCCGGCGATCGACGTCGAGCGCTCGGTGTCGCGGGTGATGAACAACGTCGGCGATCCGCAGCACCTCGAAGCGGCGCGGCGCTTTCGCCAATTGCACGCGAAGCACAACAAGGCACGCGACCTGATCCAGCTCGGCGCCTACGCCCCCGGCCACGACGCCGAGCTCGACACCGCCGTGCGGCTGCACCCGGTGATGACCTCGCTGCTGCAGCAAGACATGAACCAACGCGCGTCGCTGGCGTCGAGCGTGAAGCAGTTGTGTGCGGTGGTGGGAGTTTGATTGCCGACGTTTCACAGGTATTGCTCGCTCTCCCAGGGAGAGAGGGGACAAATTCTTTCTACGACAGGACCTGAACATGAACCCGATGCAACCGCTGATCGCCTTGCTGACGCAGACCGAGCGTGAGCGCGACGTGGCGTGGGCCGAAGCGCAACAGGCAGCGCAAGCACAGATCGCAGCCGTCGCGCAGGCCGAGCAGTTGCTGACCTATCGGCGCGAATACGAGCAGCGCTGGGGCGAGCAATTCAAGAGCGAAGGAAAGATGGAGCTGGTGCATTGCTACCGCGGTTTCATGGACCGTTTGACCCAGGCGGTCGACCAGCAAGAGCGCATCGCGCAGAACGCCAACGCGCAGATGGAGCGCGCACGCGAAGTGCTGCGCGACCACGAAGTCCGCGTTGCGTCGGTGCGCAAGCTGATCGAGCGGCGCGCGCAAGAACTGCGGCTGTCGGCCGAGCGAATCGAGCAGAAGCAAACCGACGAGTTCGGCGCTCGCAGCGCATGGAACCACCCCGGCCTGATCGGCCCCGGCGCAGCCCGTGCTGCCTGAGAAATCGACCATGCAGATCAACCCGCATCCGATCACCGTCACCGCGTCGCCGGCGCCTTCCGCGCCGACTGCGCCCAGCAGCGCGCTGCAAAGCGACGACAGCGCATTCGCGAAACTGCTGTCGGCACGCCAGGCCGCGCCGCACCACGACGCGGCCAAGCCGGCGACCGACAAGACCCGTCAAGCGAGCAACGACGCGGCGCACGACAAGGCGCCGAAGAAATCCGCCGACGACACGCAGGCGTGCGAACAGCCGCAAGGTCGTCAAACAGTGCCGGCGAAGAAAGCCCAAAGTCCGTCGCGCCGCAGCGAGCGCGCCGACCCGGCGCAGAAGAAGACGCTCGACGCGAGCACAGAGACGCCGACCGCCGATGCGAAAGACACGCCCGCCGCTGGCCACGACAAAGACAAGACACCCGATCCTTCGTTGGCCGAGTGGCTCGCGACGCTGAGCCAGCCGGTGCCGCCGACCCCGAGCGCCAATCCACGCGGCGGTGCGCAGCCCGCTGAATTTCCGGCAAGCGAGTCGGCCCAAGGCAAAGGCCTGCCGCGGGCCGAGCTGCTCGCCGCTCGCGCCGACGCTGCGCGCTCAGATGCGCGCGACGCACGCATGAGCTTCATCGAGCAACGCGGCGAGCGCGTCGGCTTCGACAGCGCGATGCTGAACGCGATCAAGGACTCCGCTGACGCGCCGCAGCGCATCGAACCGCCGACACCGATCGAGACCGCGATGCCGAACACGGCGACCGCGCTCAACCCGACGCCGCGCAGCGACGAAGCCGCCGCGCCGGTCGCGGTCGATCTGCCGACACCGGCGACTTCGCCCGAATTCCGCGCTGCGTTCGGCGTGCAGGTCAGCGTGCTCGCGCGCGACGGCGTGCAGCATGCACAGCTGCATCTGAATCCGGCAGAGATGGGCCCGATCTCGGTGCAGATCGCGCTCGACGGCACCCAAGCCCGCGTCGACTTCGGCGCCGACTCGGCCGCCACGCGACAGATCATCGAGACGAGCCTGCCCGAGCTCGCTGCGGCGCTGCGCGACGCCGGCCTGACGCTGAGCGGCGGCGGCGTGTCGCAGCACTCGCAATCAAAAGACGGCCAGTCGAAGAACGAGCACGCCAATCACTCGCTCCGCGTCGGCGGACTCGAGAGTGACAGTGAATTACCGGCCGCAAGAGTGAATCTTCGTCTGCCGCTCGGCGCGGTCGACCTCTACGCCTAACGCGCGGTGCGGCGTGGCGCGCCGCGGACTGGCCCGCATTTCCCCCCCTTATTGCCGCATTCGCACCGGAGTGCAGATTCGACAATTTCCCTCATGAATCGGAGGACCTTCCATGTCCGCGCCTGCCGCTGAGCCCGTCGAAGACGGCGAAGCGATCGCGCCCGCACCGAAGTGGTGGGTGCGCAAGAAGAAGCTCGTCATCATCGGCGCGGCGGCGTTCGCGGTGCTGATCGCGGGCGGCGGGGCGGCAGCGTTCTTTCTGAAGAGCGGCGACGCCGACGATGCCGACGGCGCGCGCACGAGCCATGCCGCAGCGCGCGAGAAGAACCGCACGCCGCCGACCTTCCTGCCGCTCGATCCGTTCGTGGTCAATCTCGCCGACCGCGAAAGCGAGCGCTTCGCGCAGATCGGCATCACGCTCGAGCTCGACGACGCGCATTTCGCCGACGAGCTGAAGGTCTACATGCCGGCAATCCGCAACGGCATCTTGATGGTGCTCGCGCACAAGACCTCGCGCCAGTTGCTCGAGCGTGCCGGCAAGGAAGCGCTGGCGCGCGAAATCATGCGCGAAGCGGTGCGCCCGCTAGGCATGGAATTCGAAGCTGAGGAACCGGTCGTCGAAGAGAAAGTGGTTGCCGCGACCCCGAAGAGCGACGACGACGACGACGACGAAGACACGCCGGCGCCGAAACCGAAAAGCCGCAAGAAGTTCGCCGATCACAACCCGGTGCGGCACGTTCATTTCTCCAGTTTCATCATCCAGTGAGCGAGACACGATGAACCAGCAAATCCTCTCGCAAGACGAAGTCGATGCACTGCTGCAAGGCATCACCGGCGAAAGCCAGAAGCTCGAGCAGGAAGACGTTCCGAGCGGGGGAGTGCGCGACTACAACCTCGCGAGCCAGGAACGCATCGTCCGCGGGCGCATGCCGACGATGGAGATCATCAACGAGCGCTTCGCCCGCAACATCCGCATCGGCCTGTTCAACTTCATCCGCAAGAGCCCGGAGATCTCGATCGGCGGCATCAAGGTGCAGAAGTACAGCGCCTTCCTGCGCGAGATCGTCGTGCCGACCAACTTCAACATTGTCTCGGTGCGGCCGCTGCGCGGCAGCGGGCTGATCGTTTGCGATCCGACGCTCGTCTTCGCCGTCATCGATGCCCTCTTTGGCGGCGCCGGCAAGTACCACACGCGAATCGAAGGGCGCGACTTCTCGCCGACCGAGCAACGCATCATCACTCGCCTGGTCGAAGTCGTGACGGTTGAATACGCGAAGGCGTGGAACGGCATCTATCCGCTCGAGCTCGAATACCAGCGCTCGGAAATGCAGCCGCAATTCGCCAACATCGCCACGCCGAGCGAGATCGTCGTCGCGACCTCGTTCACGCTGGAGATCGGCGACACCACCGGCACGGTTCACTTCTGCATTCCGTACTCGACACTCGAGCCGATCCGCGACGTGCTGTATTCGACCGTGCAGGGCGACTCCAACGAGCCCGACCGGCGCTGGGTGAACTTGCTGAAGGAGCAGATCCAGGCCGCTGAGGTCGACCTCGTCGCCGAGCTCGCGACCGCGCCGGCGACCGTCGAGCAGCTGCTGTCGTTCAAGCCTGGCGACTTCATCGAGCTCGACCTGCAGCCCGGCATGCAGGCCAAGGTGGCCGGCGTGCCGATTCTCGATTGCCACTACGGAACCTCCAACGGCAAGTACGCGTTGAAGATCGATCAACTGTTGACGAGCTCGAACCTGAGCTGGATGGGAGCCCACAATGCCGCCTGACAACGCAGCCGCGCCGACCCCCGGCGCCCCGAACGCAGAAGACGCGATGGCCGCCGAGTGGGCCGCCGCGCTCGCCGAAGCGGCGCCTTCGTCGTCGTCGAGCGCCACCGATCTGCTGACCAGTGCCGAGCAAGTCGCGCCGGCGCAATTCGCGAACTTCGCGTCGGGGTCCGGGCCGACGGCCGGCAACGACATCAACATGATCCTCGACATCCCGGTGCAGCTCACCGTGGAGTTGGGGCGGACGCGCATCCCGATCAAGCACATCCTGCAATTGGCGCAGGGCTCGGTGGTGGAGCTCGAAGCGATGGCCGGCGAGCCGATGGACGTGCTCGTCAACGGCTACCTCATCGCGCAAGGCGAGGTGGTGGTCGTCAACGACAAGTTCGGTATTCGCCTGACCGACATCGTCACGCCGAGCGAGCGGATGCGGCGGCTCAGTCGCGGTTGATGCACGTCTATCCCACTCCGTTCGGGCTGAGCTTGTCGAAGCCCTTCGACAAGCTCAGGGCGAACGGGGAGTTTCCGATCATCCTGAGCCTGTCGAAGGACAGGCTCAGTGCGAACGGGTTCATGGCATTCCAATGATTTCAACCGGCCTCTCCTCGCTGCTCTGGTTCATCGCGATCATCGCGATGATTCCGCTCGCGCTTTGGCTGCTCAAGCGAACGCCGATGGGCGGGGCGAGTGCGCATGGGCTGATGCGCAGCGTCGCGGCGCTGCCGATTTCGCCGAGCCAGCGCATCGTCACGATCGAGGTCGGCACGGGCGACGAGCGGCGTTGGCTGGTGCTCGGCGTCACGCCGCAGAACATCACGACCTTGCATTCGATGGCGCCGCAGGCCGGCGATGCGACGCCCAGCAGTCCCGCTGCAGCACCGATGCCGTTTGCACAAGTCTTCGCCAAGCTGCGACAGGACAAGGGGTCTGCCGGTGAGCGCTGAACGCGATTCTCTTTCGCCGCGCGCACGCCGCGCCGGACTCATCGCCGCCGTGTCGGTGTTGTCGGCCGTTCCTTGCGCCGCTTTAGCGCAGGCGAGCGGTGGCGCGAGCCTGCCGCTGCTGGTTGGGCAGAGCGGCGGCAGCACGAGTTATGCGGTGCCGATCCAGACGCTTCTGTTCTTCACTGCGTTGAGCTTTCTGCCGGCGGTGCTGCTGTTGATGACCGGCTTCACCCGCATCGTCATCGTGCTGAGCTTGCTGCGCCAGGCGATCGGCACGCAGGCCGCGCCGCCGAACCAGGTGATCGTCGGCCTGAGCCTGTTCCTCACCTTTTTCGTGATGGGCCCGACGATCGACAAGGTCTACAGCGAGGCCTACCAGCCGTACTCGGAAAACAAGATCGCGTTCGACGAAGCGCTCAAGCGCGGCGAGGTGCCGATGCGCGCCTTCATGCTCAAGCAGACGCGCCAAGCCGACGTGATGCTGTTCGCCAAGCTCGCGAAGATCGATGCGAGCGTGAAATCGGCCGACGTGCCGTTCAAGGTGCTGGTGCCGGCGTTCGTGACCAGCGAGTTGAAGAGCGCGTTTCAGATCGGCTTCCTGATCTTCATCCCCTTCCTCGTCATCGACATGATCGTCGCCAGCGTGCTGATGAGCCTCGGAATGATGATGCTGAGCCCGGTGCTCGTCGCCCTGCCCTTCAAGCTGATGCTGTTCGTGCTGGCCGATGGATGGAATTTGCTGCTGGGGTCGCTGGCGGCGAGTTTTTCGACGTAGATAACGCAGATCCATACCGCCTATCCCGTTCGGGCTGAGCCTGTCCCTTCGACAGGCTCAGCGTGAACGGAATCTGAATGGACCCGCAACAAGTCTTCACCTACGGCCAACAAGGCCTCTACCTCTTGCTGATGGTCTCCGCCCCGGTGCTGCTCACCGTGCTCGCCGTCGGCCTGCTGGTCAGCATCTTCCAGGCGGCCACGCAGATCCACGAAGCGACGCTGTCGTTCGTGCCGAAGATCATCGCCGCTGTCGCGGTGCTTGCGATCGCCGGGCCGTGGATGCTCAGCACGCTGGTCGAGTATCTGCAGCGGATGCTGCAAGCGATCCCGACCGTCGTCGGCTGATGGTGCCCCCCAGTCGCTGCGCTCCTGCCCCCGAGGGGCGCCGCCCTGCGGCCCGGCGAAGCCGGTTCCGCGGGGCTGATGGTGCCCCCCAGTCGCTGCGCTCCTGCCCCCGAGGGGCGCCGCCCTGCGGCCCGGCGAAGCCGGTTCCGCGGGCGTGGCTTGAGGGCGCTTCGCTGCGCTTGCTTGGGTGTCTGGCCGCCGATGTTGACTTTTACTGAAGCCCAGGTCCTCGGCTGGATCAGCCCGCTGCTGTGGCCCTTCGTTCGCGTGCTTGCACTGTTCGGTGCGATGCCGGTGATCGCGCAGCGCGGTGTGCCGGCGCGCTTGCGGGTGGCGTTGGCGTTTCTCATCACGGTGTGCGCGCAATCGTCGCTGCCGGTGATGCCGGTCGTCGCGCTCGACTCGGCGGCCGCATTGCTGCTGCTGATCCAGCAGGTGCTCATCGGACTCACGCTCGGCTTCGCCGCGCGCCTCGTGTTCGCCGCAATCGAGTTTGCCGGTGAACTCGTGGGCCTGCAGATGGGGCTGAATTTCGCCGGCTTTTTCGACCCCGCCACCGGCGGCCAGGTAACCGCGATGAGCCGCTTCTTCGGCATCGCGATCAGCTGGCTGTTCATCGTCATCAACGGCCACCTGCTGCTGATCGCCGCGGTGGTGCAGAGCTTTCACGCGTTCCCGGTCGGGCCCGAGCCGTTCGGGTTCCTGCGCGTCGTTCACCCCGAGGTCTGGGGCGCCGAAATCTTTCGCCTCGGGCTGTGGATCGCGCTGCCGATGATCGCGATGCTGCTCTTCGTCAACCTGGTGCTCGGCATCATTTCACGCGTGTCGCAGCAGATGAACATCTTCGCGATCGGATTCCCGATCACGCTCGCGGTCGGCCTGCTCGGCACGCTGCTGACGCTGCCGATGATGCAGGTGCCGTTCACGATGGCGCTGGAACGGATGTTGTCGTACTTCCAGTGAGCGAGGGCCTGCAGACTGGCCAAACGCGGTCGATAGTCACACCAAACGGCGATTTTCCGCACTCCGCGCACTCACCGGCCCGCCGGCTGGCGCGATCATTCGGCTGCGATAAAACGGACACGAAAGCGGCATGAACATCGTCATCGTCGATGACAACGCGGTCAACCTGACCTTGATGGCGGCACTTGCGCGCGCGGCGACCGGCTTCGAGCCGGTGCGCTTCGACGACCCGGTGCGCGGCCTCGCCTGGTGCCGCTCCAACGGCGCCGACTTGATCATCGTCGACTTCATGATGCCCGGCATGGACGGGCATCAGTTCATCGAAGGCATTCGCGCGAGCGCCCATCTGGCCGACGTGCCGGTCGTGATGGTCACCGCCGCCGGGCAGAGCGCGGTGCGCCGCCGCGCGCTCGAAATCGGCGCGACCGACTTCCTCACCAAGCCGGTCGATTCGACCGAGATCAAGCTGCGCCTGCGCAACCTCGTGCAGCTGCGCCAGGCGCAGAACCTGCTGCGCGATCGCGCCGCCCACCTCGCGGCCGAAGTGAAGACCGCCACCGAGGCGATCGAGTCGCGCGAGCGCGAGCTGATCACGCGCCTGAGCCGCGCCGCCGAGTTCCGCGACCCCGAGACCGGCGGCCACATCCAGCGCATGGCGCATTACTCGGCGTTGATCGCGCGCCAGCTCGGCGAGCCCGAGTCGTTCCAAGAGGCGCTGCTGACGGCCGCGCCGATGCACGACATCGGCAAGCTCGGCACGCCCGATCACATCCTGCTGAAGAAGGGCTCGCTGAACGATGAGGAGCTCGTCGAGATGCATCGCCATGCCGAGATCGGCGAGCGCATCCTCGCCGGCACCGACTCGCCGCTGCTGCGCCTCGCGTGCCAGATCGCTGCGTCGCACCACGAGAAGTTCGACGGCAGCGGCTACCCGCAC
>VBCQ01000151.1 GCA_005882155.1 Betaproteobacteria bacterium | reverse complement strand
CCTCCTGCGCGCTGGCTTGGGGCAGCACCAGCGCACGCTTCGATCCGAGGCGGCGCAGTGCGAGCCCGATCGCGAGCGAGCCGCGCACCGGGCGCAGGTCGCCGGCCAGCGAAAGCTCGCCGGCAAACTCGAACCGCGAGAGGAGAAGCGCGTCGATCTGTCCGCTCGCGGCGAGGATGCCGAGCGCGATCGGCAAATCGAAGCGGCCCGATTCCTTCGGCAAGTCCGCCGGCGCGAGGTTGACGGTGATGCGCTTGTTGTGCGGGAAGTCGAGCCCGCTGTTGACGATCGCGGCGCGAACTCGCTCGCGGGCTTCCTTGACCTCGGTATCGGCGAGGCCGACCAGCGTGAAGCTCGGCAAGCCATTGGCGAGGTGGACTTCGACAGTGACCTCGGGTGCGGCCAAGCCATCGAGGGCACGGCTGTGGGTGACGGCGAGCGACATGTTCTTTCCTCGGTCTGGCGGCTGGGCGTCACCGGCCCAGTGCAGCGTCGGTTGGCGCCCGATTGTGCCGTGCAAACCGAGGCCGCCTCACCACCGTGTCGCCGCACGAATCCAGTGCGCAGCATCCATTGGAACCAAGCCAGTGCATACACAGGCCAAGAAGATGCGTATGCGCCTTGTTCTGGCGCATGGAGTGCCTTGAGACGCCTGGCACACATCATGCAAATCGTGCCCGTTCTCCCCTACTTACCAAAAACCGGAGCTTCCAAGCATGAAGAAATCCTTCCTCGTTGTGTCGATCGTGTCGCTGTTTGCCTCTGTCGCCCAGGCTGCGGACGCGCCGGCGCCAGCACCGGCGGTGGCCACGAACTTCAGCCTGACCACCAACTACAAGTTCCGCGGCCAGGACCAGGGCAACAACAAGCCGGCGCTGCAAGGCGGCTTCGACTGGACCGCTGGCGGCTTCTATCTGGGCAACTGGAACTCGAGCATCGGCTTCACCAGCGCCGGCATCGAGATGGATTTCTACGGCGGCTACAAGGGCGAGATCACCAAGGACTTCGGCTATGACGTCGGCGTGCTGCAGTACTACTACCCGCAAGCCAACAAAGTCGTCGACTACAACGTGACCGAGATCTATGGCGCGCTGAGCTACAGCATCGCCTCGGTCAAGTACTCGTACACCGTTTCCAAGGACTACTTCGGCCTCGGCGAGACCTACTCGCTTGTGTTCGGCGGCGCGACGCCCAAGGGCAAGGGCACCGGCTACCTCGACCTCAGCGCGAACTACGAAGTGGCCAAGGGCGTGACCTTGAACGGCCACGCCGGTTTCACCCAGTTGTCGAGCTACCTGAAGAACGTCGGCTATCAAAACTACGCCGACTACAAGCTCGGCGCCACCTGGGACGCCGGCTCCGGGTTCTCGCTCGCCGGCGCAGTGGTCGGTGCGACGAAGAAGAACTTTTGGGGCGACATCAACAAGGCTCGTCTGATCCTGACCGTCACCAAGTCGATGTAATTGGGCGACGGCTCGCGGGCTGTCGCGACCCGCGAGCCGTCTTGGTTCACTCTTCCTAGAAAGGTTCGACCATGAAGATGGTGACTGCCATCGTCAAGCCGTTCAAGCTTGATGAAGTTCGTGAAGCCTTGAGCGCCATCGGCGTGCAGGGCGTGACGGTGACTGAAGTCAAGGGCTTCGGTCGCCAAAAGGGCCACACCGAGCTGTACCGCGGCGCGGAGTACGTCGTCGACTTCCTGCCGAAGGTGAAGATCGAAGCGGCAGTCGACGACGCCATCGTCGACCGGGTCATCGAAGCCGTCGAAGCAGCGGCACGCACCGGCAAGATCGGCGACGGGAAGATCTTCGTGTCGCCGCTCGAGCAGGTGGTTCGCATCCGCACGGGCGAGACCGGCAAAGACGCGCTCTGACGTTATTACCGAGAGAGACAACCTACCATGAAGAAATTGATTGCAACCCTCGCCCTGGGCCTCGCCGCCTGGGGCTTCGCGGGCAGCGCGGCCGCGGCCGATGCGCCCGCTTCGGCGCCCGAAGCCGCGGCTTCGTCGGCAATGGCCGCCACCCCGGCAGCAGCACCGGCGACAGCGATGGCGTCGACGGCTGCACCCGCCGCCGCGGCCTCCGCGCCGGCCGCCGCAGCGTCGGCGCCGGTCGCCAACAAGGGCGACACCGCCTGGATGCTGGTGTCCACCGTGCTCGTCATCATGATGTCGATCCCCGGTCTGGCGCTGTTCTACGGCGGCCTGGTGCGCAGCAAGAACATGCTGTCGGTGCTGATGCAGGTCTTCGTCACCTTCTCGATGATCGTCGTGCTGTGGGTCCTCTACGGCTACAGCCTTGCGTTCACGGAAGGCAACGCATTCGTCGGCGGGCTCGATCGCTTGTTCCTGAAGGGCGTATTCGATCCGATGAAGGGCGACTTCGCGATGGCGGCCACCTTCAGCAAGGGCGTCGTCATCCCCGAGATCGTCTTCGTCGTATTCCAGGCGACCTTCGCGGCGATCACCTGCTGCCTGATCGTCGGCGCCTTCGCCGAGCGGATCAAGTTCAGCGCCGTCCTCGTCTTCATGGCCCTCTGGTTCACCTTCAGCTATGCGCCGATCGCGCACATGGTCTGGTTCTGGATGGGCCCGGACGCCTACACCAGCAAGGCCGTCGTCGATGCGATGAACGCCAAGGCGGGTCTCGCGTGGCAATGGGGCGCACTCGACTTCGCCGGCGGCACGGTGGTGCATATCAACGCCGCTGTGGCGGGCCTGGTCGGTGCTTTCATGATCGGCAAGCGAATCGGCTACGGCAAGGAAGCCTTCACGCCGCACTCGCTGACGCTGACGATGGTCGGTGCCTCGCTGCTGTGGGTCGGCTGGTTCGGCTTCAACGCTGGCTCGGCGCTCGAAGCCGGCAACAGCGCTGCGCTCGCCTTCCTCAACACCTTCTCGGCCACCGCCGTTGCGGTGCTGGCATGGTGCATCGGCGAGTCGCTGCTGAAGGGCAAGGCGTCGATGCTGGGTGCGGCGTCGGGTGCGGTGGCGGGCCTCGTCGCCATCACGCCGGCAGCGGGCAATGTCGGCATCATGGGTGCGCTGGTCGTCGGCGCAGCTGCAGGCTTCCTCTGCCTGTGGCGCGTGACGGGCCTGAAGAAGATGCTCGGCATGGACGACTCGCTCGACGTGTTCGGCGTGCACGGTGTCGGCGGTATCGTCGGCGCGCTGCTCACCGGCATCTTCAACAACCAGGCGCTCGGCGGCCCGGGCCTGGTGACCGACTGGGTCACCGCCACGGTCGGCTCCAACGGCATCTGGGACCAGCTGCTGATCCAGGCCAAGGGTGTCGGCCTGACAATCGTCTGGTCGGGTGTCGTGTCGATCGTTGCCTTCAAGATCGTCGACCTGGTGATCGGTCTGCGCGTCAGCGAAGAAGAAGAGCGCGAGGGTCTGGACATCACCTCGCACGGCGAGACGGCGTACAGCAAGTAAGCTGGCGCTTCATCACGTCACAAGGGCCGCCGCGAGGCGGCCCTTTTTCGTGGGCCGTGTGCGGGCCTTGCAACCGACAGCGCATCCCCCAAATGCCTAAAATCGTCGCTCCCTTCGCGACTCTCGGGCTTGTCTCATGGTTCCTCACCTCATCACTGCGCTCACTGGCCCGATCAACGAGCTGGAGCAGCGCGTGCTCGAGTCGCTGCCGGCCATCGAGCGCTGGTTCCGCCTCGAGTGGATGGAGCACACGCCGCCGTTCTACACCTCGGTCGACTTGCGCAACGCCGGATTCAAGCTCGCGCCGGTCGACACCAACCTGTTCCCCGGCGGCTTCAACAACCTGACGCCCGAGATGCTGCCGCTCGCCGTGCAGGCGGCGATGGCCGCGATCGAAAAAATCTGTCCCGAAGCGCGCAACCTGCTGCTGATTCCCGAGAAGCACACGCGCAATACGTTCTACCTGAGCAACGTCGCGCGGCTGGTGCAGATCTTCCATCAGGCCGGGCTCAACGTGCGCTTGGGCACGCTCGACGACAGCGTCAAATCGCCGACGCAGATCGACTTGCCCGACGGCAATGCATTGACGCTCGAGCCCTTGGTGCGCAACCGCGGGCGGCTCGGGCTGAAGGACTTCGACCCCTGCACGATCCTGCTCAACAACGACTTGTCGGCCGGCATCCCGAAGGTACTGGAGAACATCCACGAGCAATACCTGCTGCCGCCGCTGCACGCCGGCTGGGCGGTGCGGCGCAAGACGAATCACTTCCAGGCCTATGAAGAGGTCGCGAAGAAATTCGCCAAGCTGCTCGGCATGGACCCGTGGCTGATCAACCCGCTGTTCGCGCGTTGCGGCGAAGTGAATTTCTCCGATGGCGCGGGGCAGGAATGCCTGATGAGCAACGCCGAAGCGCTGCTCGGCAAGATCCGCCGCAAGTACAAGGAATATGGCATCCAGGAAAAGCCCTTCATCATCGTCAAGGCCGACGCCGGGACCTACGGTATGGGCATCATGACCGTGCGCGACCCGAAGGACTTGATCGAGCTGAACCGCAAGACGCGCAACAAGATGAGCGTCATCAAGGACGGCCAAGAGGTCAGCGAAGTGATCCTGCAAGAAGGCGTGCCGACCAACGAGCGCGTCAACGACGCGGTGGCCGAGCCGGTGGTCTACATGATCGATCGCTACGTCGTCGGCGGCTTCTATCGCGTCAACGCCGAGCGTGGTGTCGACGAGAACCTCAACTCGCCGGGCGCGAGCTTCGTGCCGCTCGCGTTCGCCGAATCGAACCAGTTGCCGAAGCCGGGCGTGAAGCCTGGCGCAAGCGCACCGAACCGCTTCTACATGTACGGCGTGATCGCGCGCCTGGCGATGGTGGCGGCGAGCTACGAGCTCGAAGCGACCGACCCCGAGGCCGAGGTTTACGAGTGAGTGGCTGAATCCGACGCACAATAAGCCCCCTCAGAACAACGCCCCGCTGGCCTGCGAAGCCGCGCGTGGAACGTGACTCCGCATCGCCCCTCCTCCGGCTTGGCCGTTCTCACCCTCGGCGCCCTCGGCGTCGTCTACGGTGACATCGGGACCAGCCCGCTGTACACGGTCAAGCAGATCTTCGCCCCCGGTCATGTGCCGCTGACGCCGGACAACATCTTCGGCGTGCTGTCGATGATGTTCTGGAGCATCACCGTCATCGTCTCGCTGAAGTACGTGATGCTGATCCTGCGCGCCGACAACAACGGCGAGGGCGGTCTGATTGCCATGCTGGCGCTCGCCTCGCAAGCGGTGAAGGAGCGGCCGGTGCTGCGCCGGCGCCTGCTCGCGCTGGGCATCTTCGGCACATCGATTTTCTTCGGCGACGGCGTCATCACGCCGGCGGTGTCGGTGCTCGGCGCGATCGAAGGGCTCGAAGTCGCGACGCCGGGGCTGACCCACTACATCGTCCCGCTGTCGCTCGTCGTGCTGACGGTGCTGTTTCTGATGCAGCGGCATGGCACCGGCGGCATCGGCAAATTCTTCGGGCCGGTGACGGCGCTGTGGTTCGTCGTCATCGCGGTGATGGGCTTCGTGCACATCGCGCGCTACCCGAGCGTGCTCGGCGCGCTAAGCCCGCACCATGCGCTGATCTTCATGTGGCGGCAGCCGGGCATCACCTTCATCGCGCTCGGCTTCATCGTGCTGTGCGTGACCGGAGCCGAAGCGCTGTACGCCGACATGGGGCATTTCGGCAAGCGGCCGATTCGCCTCGCCTGGTTCGGCCTCGTGATGCCGGCGCTCGTGCTGAACTATTTCGGCCAGGGCGCACTGCTGCTGCTCAACCCCGAAAAGGTCGGCAACCCGTTCTTCGAGATGGCGCCGGCGTGGGCCTTGTATCCGCTGATCGGCCTGGCGACTTGCGCGGCGGTCATCGCATCGCAAGCGCTGATCTCGGCGGCGTTCTCGATCACCAAGCAAGCGATCCAACTCGGCTACATGCCGCGGCTGCGCATCGAGCACACATCGGTGAAGGACATCGGGCAGGTCTACGTCCCGTTCGTCAACTGGAGCCTGTTCATCTGCATCGTCGGCGCCGTGCTCGGCTTCGAGTCGAGCGGCAGGCTGGCGTCGGCCTACGGCATCACCGTGACGATCGACATGCTGATCACGACGATCATGACCTTCTTCGTCGTGCGCTACGGCTGGAAGCTGCCGTGGGCGCTGTGCATCGCAGCCACCGGGTACTTCTTTCTCGTCGACGTGTCGTACTTCGTCGCCAACATCGTCAAGGTCGTCGAGGGCGGCTGGTTCCCGCTCGTCATCGGCGCGGCGGTGTTCACGCTGATGATGACGTGGAAGCAAGGCCGGCATTTGATGGCTGACCGATTGCGCGACGATGCGATCGATCTGAAGAGCTTTCTCGAAGCGGTATTCGTCAGCCCGCCGACGCGTGTCGCCGGCACCGCAGTGTTCCTCGTCAGCGAGCAAGGGATCACGCCCAACGCGCTGCTGCACAACCTGAAGCACAACAAGGTGCTGCACGAGACCAACTTGTTCGTTACGGTGAAGAACCACGAAGTGCCGTGGATCGGCTTCGACAAGCGCAGCGAGATCGAGTCGCTCGGCCACGGCTGCTGGCAGGTCACGCTGCACTTCGGCTTCAAGAACGAGCCCGATGTGCCCGAGGCGCTGGCGCTGATCCGCAACCGCGGCTTCCACATCAACGACATGGAAACCTCATACTTCCTGTCGCGCGACATCGTTGTCCCGACCATCGGCAGCGGCATGGCAACCTGGCGCGAAAAGCTGTTCGCCGGCATGCATTTGAACGCGGCCGGCGCCGCCGACTTTCTGAGCCTGCCGACCAACCGGGTCGTCGAGCTCGGCTCCAAATTAGAAATCTGATCCGCCGCCGCCATCATGAAACTGCTGTTCGTCGCCGATCCGCTCGAGGTCTTCAAGACCTACAAGGACACGACCTTCGCGATGATGAGCGAGGCCGCTTCGCGCGGGTACGCGCTGTTCGCCTGCGAGCCGAAAGACCTGGTGTGGCAAAGCGGCGGGCGCGTCGAAGCGACGCTGCGCGAGTTCACGCTGACCGCTGACCCTCACGACTGGTTCGTTCAGCAGGCCGCACCGACCTTGGCGCTCGCCGACGTCGACGCGGTGCTGATGCGCAAGGATCC
>VBCQ01000150.1 GCA_005882155.1 Betaproteobacteria bacterium | reverse complement strand
GGCTGCCGTCGTAGTTGCTCACGAACACGACGCGGCTCTTGCCGTCGATGAAAGCCCAGCGCGCGAAGTGGATCGACTGCACCCGCGCCAGATGGCCTCGCGTGTAGAGATGCCGCGCGACGTAGTCGACGAGCACCAGCAGCACGATCAGCAGCCCGCGGCGAAACCGCCCCGGCTTCACCGAGCCGAGCGCCGTGTACTGATTGGTCACGTCGCGGTCCTCCAGATCCTGCAGCGCATCGAGCGCCGCCGTGTCCGGCCGCGGACAGATCTCAGGGTCGCTCGTCTCGCGCCGGCGCAACGCAACGATGAGCCAGGGCGACAGCACGACGAGAAAGGGCAGCACGACGAGACCGGCGAGCGGGACTGCGATCAAATGCGCGAGCTTGGCGAGCAGCCAGCCGAGCGGCGTCGGCGCGGGCGGCGTCAGCGTCAGGCGGCCGGCGCGAACCTCGGCATCGACGAACGCGATCAGCTCGCGCCGCGTCTGCTGTGGATTCGTCAGCACAACGGAATCGCGCGGCACCTTCGCCGCCAGCGCGCGCTGCAGCGCGCCCTCCTGCCGCACCTGCTGCACCGTGCGGCCGACCCAGTTCACATAGCTCGCCGACGACGGCACGTTGTGCGCCGTCATCCACGCGAGCAGATCGGTCGCCGCGTCGATGCCTTCGCAGTGAGAAAAAATGCGGCGCAGTCCCGCACCCGCACGCTGCGCGAGCTTGGCCAGCAACTCGCGCGCCGGCCCGTCGCAATCGCCGAGGAACGCGAGGTAGACCGGCGCTCGCGGCCGCGGCAAGCCGTAGGCCTCGATGTCGCCGAGCGTCGGATCGTCGAGCAGCGCGAGGCGCGCGAAGTGCAGGCAGTCGAACTCGCCGAACGGCAGCACCGCATTGTTCGGGTCGGCGATGCCGGGCGCGCTGTTCATCGTGGCGAGCAAGGCACGCAGGCCACCCTCGCAGCCGGCTGCGAGCGGCGCGACCACCATGAACTGAGACTGCGGCGTCATTCGGTCGGCGGCTCTAGAACTGCAGACAGAAATCGATCAAGCGGTCCTTCGCCCAATACACCTTGCCGAGATAAAAGCCCGGGCCGATCAAGCGGATCTCGTCGCGAATCCAATGCGCGAGCAGCGAGGTCTCGGAGTAGTCGAGCACGATGCATTCCTTGCCGTCGAGCCAGCTCTGTCCCTTGTAGACCTTGGCGACGATGGCCTCGACACCGAACGCGAGGATCTTGTTCTTCAGCACGCCCTTCTTCGCATCGAAGACTTTTCCTTGCCAGCCGAAGTGGTTGATGATCGTCGCGATGCTCTCGCTGTACTTCGTTCCGGGCGCGATGATCGCCGTGCCCTTGGCTTCGCCGTTCGGGATCTCGCCGGCGAGGCTTTCGCGAAACAGGTCGTCGAGCTGCTGTTGCGACATCGCCAGCAGTTGCGCTACGTCGTATGCCATCGTCATCTCCTTGTGCGGTGTCCCGCTGTGAACAATCAATGCAATGCTGGTGCTCGCGCCGCGTCGCGCAAGATCACGTCGGCGGCCTTCTCACCGACCATGTAGACCGCGCTCGCAACGAAGAAGCCGGGGATGCGCGGGAACACCGACGCGTCGACGACGCGCAAGCCGCGCGTGCCGTGAACGCGAAACGCGCTGTCGAGCACGCCGCCGGACTCCAGCGCGCCGATCGCGCACGAGCACGATGCGTGGTGGCCCCACGCGGTGCTGCGCACGTAGTCGGCCAGCGCCTCGTCGCTTTGCACGTTCGAGCCCGGCGCACACTCCTCGGCGATCAAGCCGCTCGCGATCAGCGGCGCAGTCAAGCTGCGCACGAAGCGGATCGCCTGCACGACGGCGCGCAAGTCGTCACCGGCGGCGTCGTCGCCTTCCTCGAAATAGCGGAAGTTGACGAGCGGCGGGTCGCGCGGGTCGGCCGATTGCAGCGTGACCATGCCGGCGCGGTTGCGCGTGTGGGCCTTCAGCACCGCCCAGGTGAGCACATCGGTGTGGCGGCGGATCAGCTCGGAGAAGCCGCAGGCATAGCCTTCGAATCGCGCCGGCAGCGCCATGCAGAAGATGTCGGGCTCGCTCAGTGCGAAGTCCGAACGCAGGATCAGCGCCATCGCCGCGCCGCTCGACGCGTACATCCCCGCACGCGAGTCGTTCCAGCCTTGCCACAGCGGGTCGCCACGCTCGAAGCGCGCGCCGGCGAGCACTTGCCACGAGCGGCGCATGCGGTGCGTCACCGCGACCTCGTAGCGGTCTTGCAGGTTGCGCCCGACCCCCGGCAGGTCGACCTTGACGGCGATGCCGTGCTCGCGCAATTGCGCCGCATCGCCGATGCCCGACAGCATCAGCAACTGCGGCGTGTTGAACGCTCCACCGCACAGAATCACTTCGCGCCGTGCTCGCACTTCGCGGCGCTCACCGGGTGCATCGCTGGTCGCCGCGTGCGCGCGATACAGGCGCTGGCCCTTCAGGTATTCGACGCCGCACGCCGTGCCATCGGCGTCGAAGATCACTCGCGTGGCCAATGCATCGAGCTCGATGTGCAATTGGTCCGGATGCTTGGCCGCAACCTCGAGCAAGCGCTCGCGCGCGCCGACGCGGCGGTGTCCGCGGGTCGACAAGGGCGTGTAGCACAGGCCCTCGAAGCTGCCGCGTCCCCACGGCCGCGCGTTCGGGTCGCCGGCGCCGCGCAGCCAGCGCAGCGTGCTCAGCCACGGGTGCGGCAAGCCGCCGACGAACGTGCGGCTGGTGCCCGTCACCATCCGAACCATCTCCTCGTCGCCGAGCGATTCGAGCGGGATCGATTTCTCGGTCTGCAGCCAGCCGCGCCAGCCATGCCCCGTCGGATCGATGCCGATGCGGCGCAGCGCGCGCCACAGCGGCCGGTGGCGGCAGGCCTCGATGCGTTGCGCGTAGCGGCGCATGCGCGACGCGCGCCACGAGCGGTCGCCGGTCAGCTGCGCGATCTGGTTCCAGTCCGACGCATGCGGCAGCATGAAGATCATCGCGTTGTGCGCCGTGCAGCCGCCGAGCGCGGCGGCGCGCGGATAGAGCACGCCTCGATGCGGGTCGTACTTCGGGTCGCGCGCCTGGCGCGACTCGTCGGCGTAGTGGCGGACCTGAAAGTTCCAGCTCATCGCGGGGTTCTCGCAAGCGAAGGCATGAAAGCCCGGCACGTCGTAGTCGTCGGGTAGCCGCGGCGCCTCGGTCGCGAGCGGATCGCCGCCGGCTTCGAGTACGAAGACCCGCATGCCCGACTCGACGAGGCGCGCCGCCACCGTGCCGCCTCCTGCGCCCGAACCGACGACGACGTAGTCCCATTCGTGTCCATGGTCACCGGCCATCTGAGAGCCACGTCGTGGGATCAGAACGTCTTCAGGAACGCGATCAGCGCGCGCTTGTCGTCGTCGCTCAACTCCGGCTCGGACCCGAACGCCTTCTCGTCGGCACTCAAGCCGTCTTGTTTGTTGAACTCCGCGGTGCCGAAGTAATGGCCGCGGTTGACGACGAAATCGGGGCACTTGCTGAGCGCCATCATCGGTGCCTTCAGGTTCGCGAACTTGTCGCGCAGCTCCTTGTCGCTCGCTCCCGCCGGCGCGGTCGCGAGGTCGACCTTGAGCTTGAGCAGGAAGTCACCGAGGTCGCGAGCGTGCGCCGCCTGCTCCGACAGCTCGTCGCTCTCGGAGCGCAGCTTCAGGTTCGACAACAGACCGACCGGAACGTCTTTCGGGATCGGACCGAGCACGATGTCGCCGCCCTCGCCGACGAGCCACGGCAGCCAGCGATGCAGCTTGCTCTGCAGCGGCTGCACCGCCTCGGGAACGAAGCCGACCGGGATCGTGACGTCGCTGCGCTGCGTCGTGCGATCGATCGTGCCCGGCACCTTCTCGCCGAGGATCGAATCGCGGTCGCGCTTTTGCGGCCACAGCATCTGCTCGATCGATGCGTCGAACACCTTCACGCGCGCCGCGACCGACGGGTCGGTGTCGAACGGGCCGACGGTGTTGTTGAGCAGGAACGGCGCTGTCGACCACAGGCTGATCAGCGACGGAACGCGCGTGTAGCCACGCCCGCCGGCGGGCATCTTGTAGGGCATCGGCTCGCCGCTGAACGGATCGCTCAGCGTGACCGTGCCGACCGACGGCAGCTGCTTGTACGACTGCGACGAGAAGTTGTCCCAGATGTTGCCGGCGAGCGCGTTCGTTGCGAGCGGACTGCAGATGTTGGTGCGCAGCAGCGTCACCGGAATGCGCGCCTCGCTCGACATGTAATTGCCCTGCAGAAAATCCGGTGCCTGAACGACCTTGCGCATCTGCGCCTTGTAGTCGTCGCTCTGCGTCCATTTCCAGTAGCGCTTGAAGCAGTCGAGATATCCCGCGCCGGCGCAGGTCTGCGGATCGAGCTTGACCTCCGCCGGCGGCGCCACCCCCTTGCTCGAATGGCAGCGCGCGCAGGTGTCGGCGAAGACCTGCTTGCCGCGATCGAGCGTGGCCGCGTCGGCGTTCAGGTATTGGTTGCCGCCGGGTGCATCCTTCAATCGATCGGGCTGTGCCGCCTTCAAGAAGAACAGCGCGGTCAGCGGCGTTCCCGCTTCGGTCGCTTGCCAATAGCCCGAGTTCTTCTGCGCGGTCGCGATCTTGATCGGCGTGATCGCCTTGCCGCCGACGACCGGGTTGAAGTGCAGCAACCATTCCTCGCTGAAGAGTCCGATGTTGAGGTAGACGCGATTGAGCGCACCGATCAGCCCGACCGAATCGGCGCCGTCCTTCAGCACATGCGGCGTGCGAACCGTGGCGTCGGCCTTGGAATAGAACTCGGTCAGCGGGCCGCTCGTGAAGAAGTCGTTGAACTGCTTGTTGTCGAGCTCGCCGCCGGCGAGCTTCTCGTGCCACAGCCGCTTGGCCACGCCCATGCGCGAGCCGAAGTCGTAGACCGCGTTCATGCTGCGCGGGTTGTTGATGCTGTCGGTCGACACCAGCGAGGTGTCCATCGTGCCCGGCCGATACGTGTGGGCAAGCTGGAACATGTAGTTCTTGCGGCCCTCGGGCTTGTCGGAGTTGTAGATGAAGAGCCGGTCGACCCACATGTATTGCGCGCCGACCGATGAGCTCAGGTTGGCGAACTTCGGGTGCGCCGGATCGGCCGGCGGATTCACCGGGCTCGGCCCCACGTGGCAGAAGCCGCAGGACATGCCGACGCGGTATGGGCGCACCAGATCCTTGCGGTTGTAGTACGCCGGGTCGGTGTAGTACTTCTCCGGGTCCCAGGCTTTCGCCGCCTTTTCGTCGAAAGCCGGGTTCGGAAACAGCCGCAGCCCGACGATGCCGGTGGCGTAGCCGTAGAACGAGCCGACCGGCTGCGTCGTGCCGTCGCCGAGCGGCTTGCCGCGCGAGCCGATCGCCACACCGGGGTACTTGGTCTCGTTCTCGAACGGGTCAGCCGCGCAGTCCTTGCTGCGCGTGTCGAGCCAAAGGCCGCGCCGGGTCTTGTCGGGTCCGCTCGCGTTGTCGAAACACGGCTCGTTGACGAGCCCGAAATAGCTCCAGCGATTGGGGCGCGAATAGCCGAGGCTCGGATGCGAGCTGACGACCTTCAGCAGATCGAACGCGCCGAAGGTGTAGTCGGTCATGCTGGTCCAGAAGCGGTCGTTGCCGCCGCTCCAGACGAGCCACATGTTGCGGCCCTTGACTTCTTCGGGCGTCAGCGCGAGCGCGCCGTCCATGTCGTGGAAGTAGTCCTCGCCCGCATGCGCGAACGACGCGCCGTCGCGGCCGACCTGCTTCGCCTCATCGAGCACCTCGCCGGCGTGCGGTTGCTTGGAGCAGCTCGCCAACACGAGCCATGCGAGCAGAGGCAGCAGTACCGCTGCCAGTGTCCAGCGCATTCGGATCATTGCAATCCTCCCTGGTTCGCCCGCCGGGTGCGGCATCGCCGAAGCGATGGGCCCCGGGGCGGCGCGAGCGATTCTGCGCTGGAAATTTCACCCGCGGCACGAAATGCGAGGGCTCATCCCACAGTCTAGGGAGATGCGGGACACTATTGCGGCACGTCGATTCATCGAACGCGGAGGCTTCGCACCATGAGCATCATCGACACACGAGTCGTCAACATCGACGAGCTGAAGCTCGAGCACGCCACGAACGGCAACCGCTTCGAAAGCAATTCCGTTCGCATCGGAGCGCTGCTCGGTGCGAAGGCCCTCGGATGTTCTTCATCGTGCGCGGAACCGGCACGTTGCGCTACGGCAGCGAGACACGCCAGATTCGCGCCGGCGATGTCATCTGCTGCCCGACGGGCGGGCCCGAAACGGCACACCAGATCGTCAACGACTCGAGCGACGAGCTGGCCTATCTGTCGATCAGCATGATGATGCCGGTCGAAGTCTGCGAGTACCCCGACTCGAAAAAGATCGGCGCCTTTGGCGGTGGGCTTCGCCACATGACGCGCACGGGCGACGGCGTCGACTACTGGGTGGATGAGACGTAGCTCACCTGCGCTGGCCAACGCGCTCGAGTGGCGCGGGCCAATGACACGCCAACGACCATCTATGCGGTCATGCGTGGCAACATCGCGAGATGAGCCAAACCTTCGGAAGCGAGTCACCGCGTGCGCACACCCAGACTTCGCACCGAAAACCTGCGCGCTACCTCGTCGTGATCGACTCCGGAGGGTTCGTCTTGGCGCGTCTGTTCCTCGACTCGCGTGAGCAGGTCGCCGAGTTCGACGCCGGGACCGAGGAAGCCGCACAGATGATGGCAGGTCTAATCCCGACCGAGGGCGCCGATGGCGCCGAATGGGATCGTGCGCTCGAAGGCCACAGTGCTGCCGAGCGTCGCGCGGCGCAGGTCTACACCCTCGACGTCTAGTGTCGCTTGAAATACTGAATCTCGCGCTCGTGCTTCTCCGCTTGTTCGCGTGAAGCGAACGTGCCTAGATTGCGACGCTTGCCGGTGTTGGGGTCGGGCTTGCGGGAGTACAGGCGGTACCCGCCCGACGCGAGTTTGCGGATCATGGGGTGCTCCTTCGCATAAGAAGGTCGATGGCGTTCAGCCTTGCGGCTTTTCCTTTCGGCGATGGCCAAAGACCATCATCACCAATGGGATCGTCGTCGCCGCGCCGACGGCCACGAGCGTCCAGCCGATTCCCTTGCGCTTCTCATCGCTCAGCTTGTCTGCCAACAACAGTCCGATGCCTGCACCGAGCATGCCTCGGGTGCCGGCGATCAAACCCAGTTCCGGCAGCTTGAGTTCAGTCGTGATCATGGTGCTCTCCTAGGCGGCCAACACCGATACGCGGCAAGCGACGTTCCCGGCCGGCCGCTCGATCGCGGCGAATCGGTGTCGATACGTTTCCGCGCGCCTTCAGGAAAACCCCAGACGATCGGTGCAAAACAGTATCGGTGCCGAGGCACTCGATATCGGCCGCCGACACGGCTGCGCCTATCGTTCCTGTTGTCGATGCCCCTTTGCATCGCGCCTCCACTCACAACAGGTCCAGGAGACACGCAACATGAACCTGAAGACATCCATCGCGCTGGCGGCCGGCTTGGCCTGGGTGAGCGCTGCGCACGCCGACACTGAGCTCGTCATCGCCACCGTCAACAACGGCCACATGATCGAGATGCAGAAGCTCGGCAAGTTCTTCGAGCAGGCCAACCCCGGCGTCAAGCTCAAGTGGGTCACGCTCGAAGAAGGCGTGCTGCGTCAGCGGGTGACGACCGACATTGCCACCAAGGGCGGGCAGTTCGACGTGATGACGATCGGCATGTACGAGACGCCGATCTGGGGCAAGAAAGGCTGGCTGCAGGAGATCCAGGCCGACGCGGCCTACGACATCGACGACCTGCTGCCGTCGATTCGCGGCGGCTTGAGCGTCGGCGGCAAGCTCTACGCCGCACCGTTCTACGGCGAGAGCTCGATGACGATGTACCGCGCCGACCTCGTCAAGGCGGCCGGCATGACGATGCCCGACAACCCGACGTGGACGCAGGTGCGCGACATCGCGGCCAAGATTCACAACCCGGCCCAAGGCGTGTACGGCATTTGCCTGCGCGGCAAGCCCGGCTGGGGCGACAACATGGCCTTGCTGACGACGGTCGTCAACACCTTCGGCGGCCAGTGGTTCGACGTGAGCTGGCAGCCGCAGCTCGAGACCAAGCCGTGGAAAGACGCGGTGAGCTTCTACGTCGACACGATGAAGAAGTACGGACCGCCCGGTGCCTCGGCCAACAGCTTCAACGAGAACCTCGCGCTGTTTAATGAAGGCAAGTGCGGCATGTGGGTCGACGCGACGATCGCCGCCTCGTTCATCAGCGACCCGAAGCAGAGCAAGCTCGCCGACAAGGTCGCGTTCGCGCAGGCGCCGACTGCCGTCACGCCCAAAGGCGCGAATTGGCTGTGGGCCTGGGCCCTCGCGATTCCCGCGAGCTCGCAGAAGACCGACGCGGCGCAGAAATTCATCCGCTGGGCAACGTCGAAGGACTACGTGAAGCTCGTCGGCAAGGAAGCCGGCTGGGGCAGCGTGCCCACCGGCACTCGCAAGAGCACTTACGCGACGCCCGAGTTCCAGAAGGCCGCGAAGTTCGCCGATGCCGAGCTGAAGGCGATCAACACCGCGAACCCGAACGACAGCACGCTGCCGAAGAGCCCGTATGTCGGCGTGCAATACGCGGCGATTCCCGAGTTCCAGGCGATCGGCATCGCAGTCGGGCAGCAGATGAGTGCGGCGCTGTCCGGCAAGGTCAGTGTCGACCAGGCGCTGAAGACTTCGCAGAATGCGGCTGAGCGCGAGATGAAGAAGGCCGGGTACTACAAGTAGCCCATTGGCCCGATCTCGAGAGGAGCGCGCCATGGGTGTAGTGATCGACACGGGTCTCGCAGCGCCTGCGGCGGCAAACGACGACGCGGCGCGCGAGAAAGCTGCGGCCGCGCCGCGCGTCGAGCGCACGGCGAGCCGCGCTCTGCCGCGCCTGCTGATGGCGCCGGCGGTCGCGACGCTCATGCTGTGGATGCTCGTGCCGCTCGTGATGACGATCTACTTCTCGTTCATCCGCTACAACCTGATGCAGCCGGAGGCGATCGGCTTCATCGGCCTCGGGAACTACGAGTTCTTCGTCACCGACCCGTCGTTCGCGACAGCAATCATGAACACGCTGCTGCTGATCGGCAGCGTGATCGCGATCACCGTCGTCGGTGGCGTCGCGCTCGCGTTGCTGATCGACGAGCCCTTCCCCGGCCGCGGCATCGTGCGCGTGCTCTTGATCTCGCCGTTCTTCGTGATGCCCACCGTGAACGCGCTGCTGTGGAAGCACATGATGATGAACCCGATCTACGGGGTGCTTGCCGACCTGTGGCGCTTCTTCGGCGCCGAGCCGGTGGACTTCATGACCGACTGGCCGCTCGGCAGCGTGATCGTCATGGTGGCGTGGCAATGGCTGCCGTTCGCGACGCTGATCTTCATGACCGCGCTGCAGTCGATGAACCGCGAAGAGCTCGAAGCCGCGCGCATGGACGGCGCGCACTACCTGCAGCAGTTGCGCTACCTCGTGCTGCCGCATCTCGGCCGCTCGATCGCGGTGGTGATCATGATCGAGATGATTTTCCTGATGAGCGTGTTCGCCGAGATCTTCACGACCACCGGCGGCGGCCCGGGCGACGCGAGTACGAACGTCGCGTTCCTCATCTTCAAGCAGGCGCTGCTCAACTTCGATGCCGGCGTCGCGTCGGCCGGTGCGCTGTTCGCGGTGCTGCTCGCCAACATCGCGGCGGTGTTTCTGATCCGGTTGATCGGCAAGAACTTGGACTGACATCTTTCATGGCACACGCACTTCCACCGGCGCGTTTCTCAATGGCGCTTGCTGCGCGCACCGGCGCCGCCTGGGCCGTCACGCTGCTGCTGTTCTTTCCGCTTGGCTGGCTGGTGTTGACGGCGTTCAAGACCGAGCTGCAGGCGATCGCGGTACCGCCGCTTTTCGTCTTCACGCCGACGCTCGCCAACTTCGCCGAGGTGCAGCAGCGCAGCGACTACCTGCTGTACGCGCAGAACTCGCTCGTCACGAGCGTCGCATCGACGCTGCTCGGCCTCGCGATTGCCGCGCCCGCCGCGTATTCGATGGCGTTCTTCCGCACCCGGCGCACGCGCGACATCCTGATGTGGATGCTCTCGACCAAGATGATGCCGGCTGTCGGCGCGCTGGTGCCGATTTACGTGCTCGCGCAAACCGCGGGCCTGCTCGACACGCGGCTCGCACTCATCGTCATCTTCACCTTGTCGAACCTGCCGATCATGGTGTGGATGCTGTACTCGCAGTTCAAGGACATCCCGCCCGAGATCCTCGAAGCCGCGCGCATGGATGG
>VBCQ01000020.1 GCA_005882155.1 Betaproteobacteria bacterium | reverse complement strand
CGACACTGACCCGCAACAATCGCTGTGCGCCCGCGAACGCCGCGACCTCGTCGCCATCCCACACGACACGCGCGTCGCCGCTGAGCTGCAGCACATCGCCGGTGTCGTAATCGACGAACAGCAGCCCGGCATGCGGATGCGCCTCGATGTTGCCGAGCGTGTTGAAGAGGTAGTTGCCGACGAAGTCTGGCATCGTCAACACAGTGCCAGCGCTTGTCGCATCGACGCGCACGAAGCCCGGCTTGCCGCCGCGGTGCGACACGTCGACGCCGTCGGCGCCGGCGTGGCCACGCGCGTGCGCTGAGGCCGATGCGATGAACAGCGTGTCGGCCTCGCCGATCAGCGCATGCGCCGCGGCGTTCAACGCGGGGCCGAGTGGTTCGACTGCTGGGATCGATGAAGCTTCATCAACCCACTGCGGCTCGCGCACCTGGATGTACTTCGGGCAATTGCCGAAGCTCTGATCGACGGCGACGCTGAAGCCCTCGGCATCGATCGCCGTCAACGTGCCGTTCATTCGATTGCGCCGCCGCGTGTGCGGCTCGATGCCGAGCAGGCCGAGCGGCACGCCGAGCCGCAGATGCGATGCGAGCGGGTCGCCATCGGCGGGACGCGCGGCGATGCGCAGCCTGCGTTCGTCGGGCGCGCTGACGAAGCCGGGCCGGCCGGCGAGCATCGAAGCCCAGGGGCGGCGCTGCGCGTCGAGACTGCCGACCACGAGCGTCGGCAGCTTGCCGAACAGCTCCTGGTGCTGCAGCGGCATCGCGTCGCGAATCACGCGTTGCCCCACCGCTTCGACCTTGTCGCGCACACCGACGCGCTGCTGCACCGCGGTCTCGCCGTCGTGGAAGGGCTGCATCACGCCGCCGCCGGATGACGAACCATGCCGACGAAACCGGGCAGCGCTTCGATGCGCGCGAGCCAGGCGCGCAGATGCGCATAGGGCGCCAGCGACACGCCGCCCTCGGGCGCGTGCGCGCTGTAGGTGTAGAGCGCGATGTCGGCGATGGTCGGCGTGTCGGCCGCGAGGAACGGCTGCGCCGCCAGATGCGCGTCCATGCGGCCGAACAAAATCGACGCGATGTCGGCACAGCGCGGATCGTGCGGCCGGCCGAACAGCGCGCTGACGCGCGCCGCGGCCGGGCCGCTGGCGAGTGCGCCGGCGGCCACCGACAGCCAGCGCTGGACCTTCGCCGCGCCGAGCGGGTCGCGCGGCAACCAGCGTCCCGAGGGGTCGTAGCGCAGTGCGAGGTAGGTGAGGATCGCGTTGCTGTCGGCGACGACGACCTCGCCGTCTTCGATCACCGGCACTTGGCCGAACGGATTGAGCGCGAGGAACTGCGGCGTCTTCTGCTCGCCGCGCGCGAGGTCGACCTCGATCTTCTCGAACGGCAGTCCGAGCAGCGAGAGGAGAAGCTCGGCGCGGTGGGCGTGGCCGGACAGCGCGTAGCGGTGCAGGAGAATCGGTCGGGCGGGGCGAGGCATGTCGGTCATGTGCATTGTTCGAAGCGAGGGTTGACGATAGTGGCCCGTGACCCTGGAATCGGAAGCGCTGTCCGCGCGATACGGGGCACGCTGCTGCGTTGCGAATGCTCGCGATGCCACGCGGCATCGCTGCGCTTCGCGCCTTGCATCGCACCCCGTCTCGCGCGTCCCTCGCTCCCGATTCCAGGGTCACGGGTCCGTGGAATGCCGCGATGGATCGACTCGAAGGGATGCGGATTTTCGTGACGGTGGCCGACTCGCGCGGCTTCGCGCCGGCGGCGCGGCAGCTCGGGCTGTCGCCGCCGGCAGTGACCCGCGCGATCGTCGCGCTCGAAGAGCATGTCGGCGCGCAGCTGCTTCGGCGCAGCACGCGCTCGGTGTCGCTGACCGAGGTCGGCGAACGCTTCCATGCCGATTGCAAGCGCATCCTCGCCGACATCGCCGAGGCCGAAGCCTCCGCGAGCGGCGCGTACGAAGCGCCGCAAGGCCAGCTCGCGATCACCGCGCCGCAGATGTTCGGCCGCCTGCATGTGACCCCCGTCGTGCTCGACTTTCTGGCGCAGCACCCGCAGGTCGGCGCGCGCACCTATTTCGTCGACCACATCGTGAGCCTGCTCGACGAGGGTTTCGATGTCGCGGTGCGAATTGCCCATCTGCCCGACTCGGGCCTGACCGCCGTGCGCGTCGGGCATGTGCGGCGCGTCATCGTCGCGTCGCCCGAGTATCTGGCGGCCCACGGCGTGCCGCGAGCGCCAAGCGATCTCGATGCGCATGCGGCGATCGGCTTCGCAATCAGCGGCGGCGCGACCGCGCCATGGGCGCTGCATGCAGTTGACGGCCAACAGCGGCGAGATGGGCATCGCCGCCGCGCTCGCCGGCCGCGGCCTGGCGCGCGCGCTGTCGTACCAGGTGGCAGGCGATGTGCAGGCCGGGCGATTGCGCATCGTGCTCGCCGACCACGAGCCGCCGCCGATCCCGGTGCAGATCGTCTACGCGGACGGCCGCAAGGCGCCGGCGAAGGTCAAGGCTTTCGTCGACTTTGCCGTCGCGCGGCTGCGCGAGCAGCCGGTGCTCAGCGGGTCGTTCGACTGGCCTGCGCCGGCGTGATCTGAATCAGCGCGCGAACGACACGCCGCCGTCGACGACGAGCGTCGCGCCGACCACGTAATCGCCGGCGCGCGACGCGAGGTAGATCGCGGCGCCGGCCATGTCTTCGTCCTGCCCGATGCGACCGGCCGGCACGCGCGCGGCGACTTCGGTGCCATGGTCGCGCGCGTCGCGATTCATGTCCGACGCGAAAGCACCGGGCGCGATCGCGCTGACGACGATGTTGTCCTGGATCAGACGCAGCGCCATCCGTTGCGTCAGATGGATCAAGCCGGCCTTGCTCGCAGCATACGAGTAGGTCTCTTGCGGGTTGATCGAAATGCCGTCGATCGACGCGATGTGGATCACCTTCGCCGGCCGCAGCTCGGCCGCCTTGCGCAGTTGCGGCGTCAGCGCCTGCGTGAGGAAGAACGGTGCCTTCAGGTTCAAGTCGACGACCTTGTCCCAGCCCTTCTCGGGAAACTCGTCGAACGGCGCGCCCCACGCGGCGCCGGCGTTGTTGACGAGGATGTCGAGCTGCGGCTCGCGCTGCGCATAGGCCGCGGCGAGCGCATGCGCGCCTTCGACGGTCGACACGTCGGCAGGCAGCGAGAAGCAAGGGCCGATCTCATTCAGCTCGGCCGCCGTCTGGTTGCAGGCATCGGCCTTGCGCGCCGAGATGTAGACGCGCGCGCCGGCTGCCAGGAAGCCCGCCGCGATCATCCGGCCGATGCCGCGCGACCCACCGGTGACGAGCGCGGTGCGGCCCTTCAGGGAAAAGAGGTCGTTCATCGAAGTCTCCGATCGAATTGACATGAGCGGAGGCTATCGCCGATTCGGCACGCCGGCAGTCGCCTAGGCGCCAACTCACATGCTGCGCCGGTACTGTCCGCCGACCTCGAACAGCGCATTGGTGATCTGCCCGAGCGAGCACACCCGCACCGCGTCCATCAGCACCTCGAACACGTTGCGGTTGTCGATCACCGCCTGCTGCAGCCGCTGCAGCATGGCGGGTGCTTCATTCGCGTGGCGCGCCTGGAAGTCCGCGAGGCGCTTCAACTGCGACTGCTTTTCTTCGTCGGTCGAGCGGGCCAGCTCGATGTGGTCGAGCACCGGGTCGCCGTGCGGGTTGCGGAAGGTGTTGACGCCGACGATGGGGTACTCGCCGGTGTGCTTCTGCATCTCGTAATGCATGCTCTCTTCCTGGATCTTGCTGCGCTGGTAGCCGGTCTCCATCGCGCCGAGCACGCCGCCGCGCTCGGCGATCGTCTCGAACTCCTTCAGTACCGCTTCCTCCACGAGCTCGGTCAGCTCGTCGATGATGAATGCGCCCTGGTTCGGGTTCTCGTTCTTCGCCAGGCCCCACTCGCGGTTGATGATCAGCTGGATCGCCATCGCGCGGCGCACGCTGTCTTCGGTGGGCGTCGTGATCGCCTCGTCGAACGCGTTGGTGTGCAGCGAGTTGCAGTTGTCGTAGATCGCGATCAGCGCCTGCAAGGTCGTGCGGATGTCGTTGAACTGGATCTCCTGGGCGTGCAATGAGCGACCGCTCGTCTGCACGTGGTACTTGAGCTTCTGGCTGCGCTCGTTGGCGCCGTACTTGTCGCGCATCGCGACCGACCAGATGCGCCGCGCGACGCGGCCGAGCACGCTGTACTCGGGGTCCATGCCATTGCTGAAGAAGAACGACAGGTTCGGCGCGAAGTCGTCGATGTGCATGCCGCGCGCGAGGTACGCCTCGACGAAGGTGAAGCCGTTCGACAGCGTGAACGCGAGCTGCGAAATGGGGTTCGCACCGGCCTCGGCGATGTGATAGCCGCTGATGCTCACCGAATAGAAATTGCGCACCTGGTGGTGCACGAAGTACTCGGCGATGTCGCCCATCACCTTCAGCGAAAACTCGGTCGAGAAGATGCAGGTGTTCTGACCCTGGTCTTCCTTCAGGATGTCGGCCTGGACGGTGCCGCGCACGTTCTGCTTGACCCACGCCGCGATCTTCTGCGCCTCGTTGTCGGTCGGCTCGCGGCCGTTGTCGGCCTTGAATTTGGTCGTTTGCTGGTCGATCGCGGTGTTCATGAACATCGCGAGGATCGTCGGCGCCGGGCCGTTGATCGTCATCGACACCGACGTGCTCGGGCTGCACAGGTCGAAGCCGCCGTACAGCACTTCCATGTCGTCGAGCGTCGCGATACTGACGCCCGAGTTGCCGACCTTGCCGTAAATGTCGGGGCGCAGATCGGGGTCGTTGCCGTAGAGGGTGACCGAGTCGAACGCGGTGCTCAGGCGCTTCGCGTCCATCCCGGCGGAGAGCAATTTGAAGCGCTTGTTGGTGCGAAACGCATCGCCTTCGCCGGCGAACATCCGCGTCGGGTCTTCGCCCTCGCGCTTGAACGCGAAGGTGCCGGCGGTGTACGGGAAGCTGCCCGGCACGTTGTCGAGCAGCAGCCACTTGAGGATCTCGCCGTGGTCTTCGTATTGCGGCAGCGCGACCTTGCGAATCTTCGTGCCCGACAGCGACTGCGTCGTCAGCGCGGTGCGGATCTCGCGGTCGCGGATCTTCACGACGTACTCGTCGCCGGCGTAGGACTGTTGCATCTGCGGCCACATCGCGAGCAGCTTCTTCGCGCCCGGCTCGAGCTTGGCTTCGCGTGCGGCGGCGAGCTCGCTCACCGCGTCGACGGCCTTGAACTTGTCGGGGATCGCCTCTTTGAGCATGCGGCCGCTTTCGCGCAGCTGCTGGATCTCGCGCGCGAGCCGCGCCTGAGCCCGCGCGCGCTGCTTGTAGCCGCGCACCGTGTCGGCGATCTCGGCCAGATAGCGTACCCGCGCGCCGGGGACGATCGGCACCTGGTGCGTGCTGTGGCGCGTCTCGACCTTCGGCAGCTTGCTGTCGGACAGTGGCAGGCCGAGCTCGGCGAGGCGCGGCAGCAGCGCCTGGTACAGCGCGGTCACGCCGTCGTCGTTGAAGCGGCTCGCCATCGTGCCGAACACCGGCATCTCGTCGGGCCGCTTGCCCCACGCTTCCCTGTTGCGCTGGACTTGCTTGGACACGTCGCGCAGCGCGTCGGCCGCTCCCTTGCGGTCGAACTTGTTGATTGCAACGAACTCGGCGAAGTCGAGCATGTCGATCTTCTCGAGCTGCGTTGCGGCGCCGAACTCGGGCGTCATCACGTACATCGGAACGTCCACCAGCGGCACGATTGCCGCGTCGCCCTGGCCGATGCCCGAGGTCTCGACGATGACCAGGTCGAATCCGGCCGCCTTGCATGCGGCGAGCACGTCGGGCAGCGCCTGGCTCACCTCGCTGCCGAAGTCGCGGGTGGCGAGGCTGCGCATGAAGACGCGCGAAGCCTGGCTCCACGGACCGATCGCGTTCATGCGGATGCGGTCACCGAGCAGCGCACCGCCGCTCTTGCGCCGCGACGGGTCGATCGAAATCACCGCGATGTGCAGGCGGTCGCCCTGATCGAGACGCAGGCGGCGAATCAGCTCGTCGGTCAGCGACGACTTGCCCGCGCCGCCGGTGCCGGTGATGCCGAGCACGGGGGTCTTCGCCTTTTTCCCCGCCGCGTGCAGCGCGGTCTTCAATCCATCGGAGACCTTGCCGTTCTCGAGCGCGGTGACCAGTTGCGCCAGCGCGCGCCAGTGCGTCTCCTCGCGGCCCTGAATCGCGGCCAGGTCCTTGGGCGCATACCCCGACAGGTCCACATCTCCCCTCATCACCATCTCGCCGATCATTCCGGCGAGGCCCATGCGCTGGCCGTCTTCCGGGCTGTAGATGCGCGCGACGCCATAGCCTTGCAACTCGGCGATCTCGGCCGGAACGATGACGCCGCCGCCGCCGCCGAAGACCTGGATGTGTTCGCCGCCGCGGCGCTTCAGCAGGTCGACCATGTACTTGAAGTATTCGACGTGGCCGCCTTGATACGAGCTGATCGCGATGCCCTGCGCATCTTCCTGCAGCGCTGCCGTCACCACCTCGTCGACCGAGCGGTTGTGCCCGAGGTGGATCACTTCGGCGCCCATGCCTTGGAGGATGCGCCGCATGATGTTGATCGCCGCGTCGTGGCCGTCGAACAGCGAGGCCGCAGTGACGAAGCGGACCTTGTTCGTCGGGCGGTACTCGGCCAGGGCCTTGAATTCGGCGGACAGGTCGGTCATGCGGTGTCTCCAGCAGGCTAATTGACGTATACGTCAATTGCGAGTGTATCGCCGAAACGCGCTGCGGCGACCGGCCACAGTTGGCGGATCGGAAGCCATCTTCCGCTGCGCGCTCTCGCGCCGCGCCGTTTCACGTCACAATCGCGGCCGTTGGGACACGGCAAACGCTGGGCATCACCCCGCCCTCGCGTCCTTGCCGAAGAACGAAGGAGCAATCCGTGGCCATGCCTCTGATCCCCGTCAAAACCCCGGACGGACAGACCGAGCTGAGCAACCGCCAGCGCCGCGTCAGTCAGCGCCACCGCACCGTGCTGCTGCTCGTCGACGGCCGCCGCAATGCCGACGAAGTGCGACGCCTCGCCGCGCAGGCCGGCGTCCCCGATAACTGCTTCGACGAGTTGATCGCGTTGGGCCTGATCCTGCTGCCGCAGCCGACCGTCTCGATGAACGTCGTGCCGCCGGCGGCGCCCGGTGCCGTCCATATCGACATTCCGCTCGAGGCCGTCGACGACACAGCCGAGTCGGTGCTGCCGCCGTCGCGCACCTTGCAGCCTGAATCGGTGCTGAACGATTCGGTGCTCGGCGTGTCGATGTCGGTGCTCGAAGACGGCGAAGCGCACGACGGCGCGCCGGTCGACAAGCCGCTCGAAGAAGCGCGCGGCATCCTGATTCGCGCGGTGCGCGCCGAAGCGCCGCTCGCCGGGTCACTGACCTTGCTGCGACTGAAGCGCGCACGCACGCGGGCCGAGCTCGCGAACCTGATCGACGAGGTCGAGGCGCGCATCATCAAGCCCTACCGCTCGCTCGCGTCGCAGCAGACCTTGCGTCGCGTGCAGCAATTGCTGAGCACGCGCGCCGACACGGCGCCGGCGGCGCTTTGAAGCCAGCTGAAAAGCGGCGATGAGCTTCCTCGCGGTCGACGTCGGCAACACGCGGCTCAAGTGGGCGCAGTACGCGTCACCGCAGCCGGGCGCGGCGCTCCTCACGCATGGTGCGGTGTTCCTCGAGACCATCGACGACCTCGCCGAGACCGAGTGGAAAGGCCTGAGCGCGCCGGGCAGCATGCTCGGCAGCATCGTCGCCGGCGAAGGCGTCAAGCGGCGCGTCGAAGAGCAGATGGAGATCTGGGACATCGCGCCGCGCTGGGTCGTGCCGTCGGCGCACGCGGCCGGCGTGACCAACGGCTACGACCATCCGAACCGGCTCGGCACCGACCGCTGGGTCGCGCTGATCGGCGCGCGTCACCGCGTGCTCGCGACCGGCCCCGCACGACCGGTGCTGGTCGTCATGGTCGGC
>VBCQ01000019.1 GCA_005882155.1 Betaproteobacteria bacterium | reverse complement strand
TGGTGCGGTGTTCCTCGAGACCATCGACGACCTCGCCGAGACCGAGTGGAAAGGCCTGAGCGCGCCGGGCAGCATGCTCGGCAGCATCGTCGCCGGCGAAGGCGTCAAGCGGCGCGTCGAAGAGCAGATGGAGATCTGGGACGTCGCGCCGCGCTGGGTCGTGCCGTCGGCGCACGCGGCCGGTGTGACCAACGGCTACGACCATCCGAACCGGCTCGGCACCG
>VBCQ01000018.1 GCA_005882155.1 Betaproteobacteria bacterium | reverse complement strand
CCGAAGATTGCTCGCGCACAGCGGGCAGGAGCCGGTGCTGCTGATGACGGGCGGTGCCGCGGTGAAGCTCGCGCCGATCACCGATTTGCCGTTCGAGACGGTTGACCATCTGATCTTCGACGGGTTGCTGGCGCTGCAGTCGCATCGGTTGGCGTTGTAGCCGTTCGCGTGCTGATCGCTCTCAGAGGATGTACCGCGACAAATCCTCATCCTTCGCCAGCGCCGCCAACTTCCCATCCACCGCCGCCGCATCGAGCGTGATCGTTTGCCCGCCGAGATTCGGCGCGTCGAAGCTCACTTCGTCGAGCAGCCGCTCCATCACGGTCGACAGCCGCCGCGCGCCAATGTTTTCGGTGCGCTCGTTGACGTCGTAAGCCGTCTGCGCCAAGCGGCGAATGCCGTCGGGCGTGAGCTCGAGCTTCACCCGGATCGGGAAGCGGCCCTGCAACTCGGGGATCAGGTCGCTCGGCTTGGTGAGGTGGAACGCGCCCGACGCGATGAACAGGATGTGGTCCGTCTTGACCATGCCGAACTTCGTGTTGATCGTCGTGCCTTCGACGAGCGGCAGCAGGTCGCGCTGAACGCCCTGGCGTGAAACTTCGGCGGTGCCGCTGTCGGAGCGCGAGGTCACCTTGTCGATCTCGTCGATGAAGACGATACCGTTCTGCTCGGCGTTGGTCAGCGCGGCGCTGCGGATTTCGTCTTCGTTGACGAGCTTGGCGGCCTCCTCGTCGACCAGCAGCTTGATCGCCTCGGCGATCTTCACCTTGTGCAGCTTGCGCTTGCCGCCGCCGATGTTGGCGAACATGCCGCGCAACTGCTCGGCCATGTCTTCCATGCCGGCCGGCCCCATGATCTCGAACGCGGGCTTCGCTTCGGACAGCTCGATCTCGACTTCCTTGTCGGCGAGGCTGCCTTCGCGCAAGCGCTTGCGCATCACCTGGCGCGCGGTATTGTCGGGCGAGGATGGTGTGATGCCGAAGTCGCTGCGCGCCGGCGGCACCAGGATGTCGAGCACGCGGTCTTCGGCGGCGTCTTCGGCACGCGCGCGCTGGCGCCGCATCGCGGTTTCGCGCTCCTGCTTGACCGCCATGTCGACGAGGTCGCGAACGATCGAGTCGACGTCCTTGCCGACGTAGCCGACTTCGGTGAACTTGGTCGCCTCAACCTTGATGAACGGCGCGTCGGCGAGCTTGGCGAGTCGCCGCGCGATTTCGGTTTTGCCGACGCCGGTCGGGCCGATCATCAGGATGTTCTTCGGCGTGATTTCGCTGCGCAACTTCTCGTCGACCTGCTGGCGCCGCCAGCGGTTGCGCAGCGCAATCGCGACGGCGCGCTTGGCGTCCGACTGGCCGACGATGTAGCGATCGAGCTCGGAGACGATCTCCTGCGGTGTCATGGGCATGGTGTGGGGCTCGAGCGAGAGTCGGTCACTTCTCGCCGAGCACTTCGACGCTGTGATGCTGGTTGGTGTAGATGCACAAGTCGCCGGCGATCTCGAGCGACTTCTTGACGATGTCGGGCGGCGCGAGCTCGGTGTGTTCGAGCAAGGCGCGTGCCGCGGCTTGGGCATATGCACCGCCCGAGCCGATCGCGATGATGCCGAAGTCGGGCTCGAGCACATCGCCGTTGCCGCTGATGATCAGCGAGGCTTCCTTGTCGGCCACGGCGAGCATTGCCTCGAGTCGGCGCAACACGCGATCGGTGCGCCAGTCTTTCGTCAGCTCGATGGCGGCGCGCACGAGGTGACCCTGATGCTTCTCGAGCTTGGCCTCGAAGCGCTCGAACAGCGTGAACGCGTCGGCAGTGGCACCGGCAAAACCGGCCAGCACCTGATCGTGATAGAGCTTGCGAATCTTGCGTGCCGACGCTTTGACGATGACGTTGCCGAGCGTGACCTGGCCATCGCCGCCGATCGCCACCAAGCCGCCGCGACGCACGCTGACGATAGTGGTGCCGTGAAAGTTTTCCATGCCGCAGTATGTGCAGACATGGCCGCGGGATTCAACCCCGCGGTGTCCGCTTTCAGATGGTGCGGACCTTCACCTTCGCGTGTTCGGTGATGCCCATCGCGCCGAAGAAGAGCGCGACCAGTCGATGCGCATCGACGAAGCTCACCGCGCGGTTTTCGCTGCGCCGCGCGAGCACCCAGTTGAGCAGATCGCCCGCGGCGATGAAGTCGACGCGGATCAGCTTGGCGCACGACACGTTGACCATCGCCGAGGTGCCGAGCTCGGCATCCATCTTCTTCATCGTCTCGCCGATGTCGCCCACCAGCTGACCCGAGAGCTCGACGCTCGCGACCTGGACCATGTTGGTGTCTTCGGTGAGCTGCGACTCGACGAAGCTCGTCGACACTTCGCTCACGACCGACAGCGGCGGCGAGCTGGTGCTATGTTCGGCGCCGCTCACCCGCACCTGGCACAGTGCGGGTTCCCACGACGGCGGCGAGACCTCGTAGGTGACGCAGTAGTCGATCGCCGCTTCGTCGAACTGGTCGGGCCGATTGGTCATTCGCAGCGCATCGAGGCGCAGCTGCCAGTACGCCGGGTCGGCATCGCGAACGCCGGTGGGCGCGGCGTCGAGCAGCACGGTGAACAGCCGCTCGCCGCTCAGCCAGCGCATGTCGAGCTTTTGGCCGATCCAGTGGCGGAACAGCTCGCTCAGCCGCGCACAGGCTTCGGCGTCGATGTTCTTCAGCGCGCTCCAATCGAAGACCCAGGGCAGCGGCATCTGCAGGGTTTGCGAGCGCAGCTTGGCGACCGCCTCTGCGTCGACGAAGTCGGGGCAGACCCAGCCGACCTGGCCATCGATGCGCGCGGTGTTGGGCCGATCTTCGCTCGCCGACTCGGCAACGAGCTTGGGCATCGAGAACCACTGCGGCGCGGACCAGCCGAATTGCTGCGCGTAGTCGAGGGCCAAGCTTTCGAACTTCTGCTGCTGGCCGATCGCGCGGTACAGATCGAACAGCACCAGCCAGGTCTCGGCATGCTGCGCGCGCTCGCCGTGATAGCCGGTCAGCGTCGACAGCGACTGCTCGCACAGCTCGAAGTCGGCATTCGCGAACGCGATCACCGCCTCGTCGAGGTCAGGGTCGTGAGCGACCTCGTTGACCTCGACCGCAAATGGATGGGCGAAGTCGGACGTTGCCGCGTCGAGCGACAACGGCGACAGCGGCGACATGCCCGGCCCCATCACGACGGCGGCGGGTGTGGCCGCCTGGCCCGCGCGACCGCGCTCGCCCGGTGTGGTGTCGACGACGCGCCCGCCGTCGTTGAGCCCACCGGCGACAGTCGCGCGCGACTCCATCGGAATCGGCTGCGTGCGCGCGTTGTAGAACTCGGGCGTGCGGCGCTGCGATCCGGCGTAGCCGCCGTCGCCGACCATCTGCTGCTCGATCTCGTCGATCTTCGCCTTGACGCCGCTGTCGGGCTTGGCGCCGCTGTCTTGCAGACGGGCCTCGGAGTCGTCGATGCGCGACGAGCCGCCGAGTGCCGCGAGCTGCTCGCTCGACAGGCCTTCGCGGCGCACCTTGCGCAGCATGTCGAACTCGCGCTTGCGAACGAAATCGTTGCGCCGCTTGCGCTCGATCATCGCCTTCAGTTCGGACTTGGCGAACTCGTTCTCCCGCGCCTCCGAGTTCGGCGGCCCCAAATCGCTCCATTCCGTGGACGGGTTCGCCACGAACTTGACGACTTTGCGGAAGAAACTGGTCGTGTCTTTCGGTTCCGACATGTCGCGATGCTGCGCCGGGTGAGCGAAACGCAGCTTCAATCGCCGAACATCTTCTGCTTCAGCTCTCTACGCTGCTGGGCTTCGAGAGACAGTGTAGCGGTGGGCCGCGCGATCAACCGCCCGAGGCCGATCGGTTCGCCGGTTTCGTCACAGAAACCGTAGTCGCCGGCGTCGATGCGCGCCAGCGACTGCGAGATCTTCTTCAGCAGCTTGCGCTCGCGGTCGCGCGTGCGCAGCTCGAGCGCGTGCTCCTCCTCGATCGTGGCGCGGTCCGCCGGGTCGGGGACGATGGAGGTGTCTTCGCGCAGGTGCTCGGTCGTGTCGACCGCGTTCGACAGCAGGTCGTCCTTCAGCATCTGCAAGCGGCCGCGGAAGAACTCGAGCTGCTTGTCGTTCATGTACTCGGCGTCGGGCATCGCGAGGATTTCGGCTTCGCTCAGGTCTTTACCCGACTTGGTCTTCCATGCGTTGGCGAGCTTCGGGTCGGCCTTGTGGGCGTGCTTGACGGTGTCTACTTCGAGGTTGTTCATTTGTCGGGTCGGTGGCCGAGGCGGCGCGAAGCGGTCGGCGAACCTGGATGTCGGTGGCGGCAGCGGCGCGGCCGCCGGTGCGGTGGGATGGTGGCGCGAGCTTCGGCTCGACGCCGGCCTGGTGGGCGGCACATGAGCGACTGGCTTGGCCGCCACCGGCGTGGCAGTTTTCAGCGGCGCCGGCGCGGGAGTCGGTTTCGCATGCGGCTTCACCGCCGCTGCATGATGCCCATGCGCGGCGTGGCCATGTGCCGCATGCGCTGGTGCCGCCTTGGCGGGTGCCTTGATCGGCGCTTTCGCAGTCGGTTTGGCCGCTGACTTAACGGGTGCTCGTGCCGGCGCTTTGGCCGACGGCTTCGCGGCCGGCTTCGTCGCGTGCTTGGCTGCCGGCTTGGCGCCGTGTTTTGCGGCCGGTTTGCTCTTGGCGACCGGCTTGGCCGCGGGCTTCGTCGCTGGCTTTGTCGCTTTCGCCGCCTTGGCTGCCGGCTTGACGGTCTTCTTGGCGGACGCCGATGCCTTGGCCGCGGGCTTCTTGGTGGTCACTGGCTTGGCCGGGGTCTTGCTCACGTGAGTCTCCTCGCAACGGCGGTTATACCCGCTCTGACCTCGGTGTTTTCATGCCGGGGCGAATTTGGGCGCCGCGGATTGTAGCCACGTTGCGTTGCTGCCGATGGACGATTTTTTCACGCGAGGCATTGCTCCAGCCCTTGCAGGAAGATGTCGCGCGGCAAGTCGATGCCGATGAAGACCATCTTGCTGGTTTTCTTCTCGCCCGGCGCCCATTTCGGGCCCAGGTCGCTGCCCATCATCTGGTGCACGCCCTGGAAGATCACCTTGCGGTCGGTGCCCTTCATGTTCAGCACGCCCTTGTAGCGCAGCATCTTGGGCCCGTAGACCTGGACGACGGCGCCCAAAAAGTCTTCGAGCTTGGCGGCGTTGAAGGCCTTGTCGGAGCGGAACACGAACGACTTCACGTCGTCGTCGTGGGCGTGGTGGTGCGGGTGGTCGCAGTCCTCGCCGTGCTCATGGTCGTGATCGTGATCGTGGTCATGATCATGCGCGTCGGCCTTCAGGAAGTCGGGGTCGATGTCGAGCTTGGCGTTGAGGTTGAACCCGCGCAGGTCGAATACCTCGGAGATCGGCACTTCGCCGAAATTGACCTTGCGCTGCGGCGCGCGCGGGTTCATGTGCTTGACGCGGTGAATCAGCGCGTCAACGGTCGCGGCGTCGACGAGGTCGGTCTTGCTGATGAAGATCTGGTCGGCAAAGCCGATCTGCCGCCGCGCTTCCTGGCGCGAGTCGAGCTGCTGGTCGCCGTGCTTGGCGTCGACGAGCGTCAAGATCGAGTCGAGCAGGTAGCTCTCGGCGATCTCGTCGTCCATGAAGAAGGTCTGCGCCACCGGGCCGGGGTCGGCGACGCCGGTGGTCTCGATGACGACGCGATCGAAGTCGAGCTCGCCCTTGCGCTTCTTTTCGGCGAGGTCGGCGAGGGTGGTGCGCAAATCTTCGCGAATCGTGCAGCAGACGCAGCCGTTGTTGAGTTGGATGATCTGTTCCTTGGTGTCTTGCACCAGGATCTCGTTGTCGATGTTCTCGTCGCCGAATTCGTTTTCGATGACGGCGATCTTCTGGCCGTGGGCTTCGCTGAGAACGCGCTTGAGCAACGTGGTCTTGCCGGAACCCAAGAAGCCGGTGAGGATGGTGGCGGGGATGAGGGCCATGGTGTGCAGTCCTGTAGCGCTGAGCAGTCAACCCCGGCATATGGGGCGTGACGGGAAACCTTCAACCTAGCACATCTGTCAAGTGTCGTGACGGTGAGGTAATCTCCACGCATTCCCACTCCCGCCCCGGCGATGTCCGAGCCCCATTCAGGTCACCACGGCCGCCCCCGCGCAGCCGAGCGGCAGCCGCACCGCGCCGAGCGGCGCAACCTGTTCCAGCGGCTCGTCGAGCTGATGACGCCCGGGCCCGATTCGCGCGACCAGCTGATCGAGTCGCTCGCTGACGCCGAGAACCGCGAAGTCATCGCTCCCGAGTCGCGGATGATGCTCGAAGGCGTGATCCGCATGGCCGACATGATCGCCGGCGACGTGATGGTCGCCGCGCCGCGGATGGACCTGCTCGACATCGACGCGCCCTACGACGAGCTGCTGCACCTCGTCATCGACACCGGCCACTCGCGCTTTCCGGTCTACGAAGGCCAGCGCGACAACGTCATCGGCATCTTGATGGCCAAGGACCTGCTCAAGCTGCAGCGCGCGCCCGAGCTCAATCTGCGCACGCTGCTGCGCCCGGCGGTGTTCGTTCCCGAGTCGAAAGGGCTGAACGAATTGCTGCGCGACTTCCGCGCCAATCGCAATCACCTCGCGATGGTCATCGACGAGTTCGGCACCACCGCCGGGCTGCTGACGATCGAAGACGTGCTCGAAGAAATCGTCGGCGAGATCGAGGACGAATTCGACGAGAAAGACGCCCAGAGCAGCATCTACACGCTGGCCGACGGCAGCCATCGTGTGGCCGGCGATGCCGAGATCGGCGCGGTCAACGAGTCGTTCGCGGCCAGGCTGCCGACCGACCACTTCGAGACCATCGGCGGCCTTGTCGCCCACGAGCTCGGCCGCGTCCCGCGGCGCGGCGAGTCGGCCAACCTCGGTGGGCTGCACTTCACCGTGATGCTGACGCGCGGCGGCGCGGTGCGCTGGTTCAAGGTCACGCGCTCATCGGAAGAGGCGCTGGCGAGCGACGGCGGCTGATGCCGGGCCTGATCCGCGACGAGCGGGCGCGGTCTCTTCCTCTCGCCACCGACCTGCTGCTCGCCGCCGCGCTCGGCGCGCTGCACACGCTCGCCTACGTTCACACCGAGGCTTGGTGGCTGCAGCTCATCTGTGTCGGCGCGCTGGCGTGGCGCGTGGCGGCGTCGGATGCGAAGCGCGCGGCGCTGCTCGGCCTTTTGTTCGGTACCGCATGGTTGTGTGCGGGCACGTGGTGGTTGTTCATCAGCATGCACCGCTACGGCGGGCTGCCGGCGTGGATGGCGGCGCTCGCGGTGCTTGGCTTGAGCATGTTCCTGTCGCTCTACCTCGCCGCGGCGATGGCGCTTTTCGTTCGCTGGCGTGCTCAGCGACCGGTGCGCAATGCGCTGCTGTTCGCTGCGCTGTGGCTGCTTGCCGAGCTGGCACGCGGCGTGATCTTCACCGGCTTTCCGTGGGTCGCCTCGGGCTATGCGCATGTCGACGCGCCGCTCGCGAAGCTCGCGCCATGGGTCGGCGTCTACGGCATCGGCTTCGCGGCAGCGGCGCTGGCGGCGTGGGCGGCGTTCGCGTTGCGCGCGCCGACGCGGCGCTGGATCGGGTTGGCCGGATCGGTGCTGATCCTCGTCGTGCTCGCGTTCGCGACTCCGCTGCGCTTCAGCCAGCCGACAAGCACATTGAGCATCACGCTGCTGCAAGGCAACGTCCCGCAGGAAGAGAAGTTCGCCACCGAGCACCAGGGCGCGGCGCTCGAGTGGCATGTGACGAACCTGCTCGCTGCCAAGACCGATCTCGTTGTCGCGCCCGAAACCGCGGTGCCGTTCCTGCCGCAGCAAATGCCGGCCGAGTTCTGGCCGTCGCTGAAGGCGCATTTCGCGAGCGGCCGCAGTCATGCGTTGTTCGGCGTGCCGCTCGGCGACGAAGACGCCGGATACACCAATTCAGCGGTCGGCTTCGCCCCCGGCCGCGCGAGCGAATACCGCTACGACAAGCAGCACCTCGTGCCCTTCGGCGAATTCATTCCGTGGGGCTTCAAGTGGTTCACGCGCTTGATGGACATCCCCCTCGGCGACTTCAACCGCGGCGCGGTGAACGCGCCATCGTTCGTCGTCAATGGCGAGCGCGTCGCACCGAACATCTGCTACGAAGACTTGTTCGGCGAGGAGCTCGCCGCGCGCTTCGCCGATGAATCGAGCGCCCCGACGATGTTCGCCAACTTGAGCAACATCGGCTGGTTCGGCGAGACGATCGCAATCGACCAGCACTTGCACATCTCGCGGCTGCGTGCGCTCGAGTTCGAGCGGCCGATGCTGCGCGCCACCAACACCGGCGCCACCGTCATCATCGACCATCTCGGCCACGTGACGCGAGCGCTGCAGCCGCACACCCGCGGCGTGCTCGAAGGCACGGTGCAGGGTCGCACAGGCTTGACGCCGTTCGCGTGGTGGGCCGGGCGCTTCGGGCTGTGGCCACTGATGGTGCTGGCGCTGCTGGTGCTTGTCTTTGCATACTCGACAACTCGACACACCCGTTCGGACTGAGCCTGTGGAAGTCTCCATGACCCTGCCCACGCTCGGTGGCGCGATGACCGCGCTGTCCGTCGCGACGGACTTCGCGATGGCGCAGCCGGCGCATTTCGGCATGCGCTCGTGCGCGCTCGCCGTGCGCCTGGCCGACGCGCTCGGTTGGAGCGAATCTCAAGCACGCCAGGCCTACTTCCAGGCGTTGCTGCGCTACATCGGCTGCAACGTCGAGACCAACGTCATCGCGTCGATGTTCGGTGACGAGCTCGCCATGCGGCGCGACTTCGCCGGCGTCGACACCGCCGACCGCGCGGCCGTCGCGTCGCTGGTATTTCGGCGCCTGCGCGCGGCCCATGCGGGGCAGCCGGCGCTTCAATCGGCGGCCCGCATCGCCCGCGTGATGCTGACCGCCGAGCGCGACATGGCGGGTGTCTTCGCCGGCCATTGCGAAGTCGGCCGGCGTCTGGCGACGCGCATCGGCTTCGAGCCCGACATCGTCTCGAGCCTCGGCCAGCTCTACGAACGCTGGGACGGCAAGGGCCTGCCGAATCGATTGCGCGGCGACGCCGTCGCGCCGGCCGCGCTGCTTGTCACGTTGGCGCAGGACGTCATCGTGCATCACGACGCGAGCGGCGCCGAAGCGGCGATCGCCGTCGTCAAGGCGCGGCGCGGAGGCGCCTACGCGCCGCAGATGGCCGACGCTTTCCTGCGCCATGCCGGCGCGCTGTTGCGCGAGGTGCAGGAGCTGCCCGCCGGCGCATCGGTGCCGCTGCCCGGCGGCGACGAGCCGCTCGATGAAGCGCGCTTCGACGCGATCTGCGAAGCGATGGCCGATTTCGTCGACATCAAGTCGCCGTGGACGCTCGCGCATTCGTCGGGTGTCGCGAGCCTCGCCGAACGCGCGGCCGTGAGCCTCGGCCTCCCTGCGGCCGAAGCGCAGTCGCTGCGCCGCGCCGCGCTGCTGCACGACATCGGCAAGGTCGGCGTGACGGCGGCGATCTGGTGCAAACCGGCTGCGCTGTCGCTGCCCGAGCGCGAGCAGGTGCGCCTGCATGCGTACTACACCGAGCGAATTCTTTCGAGCACGCCGGCGCTCGCCGCGCTCGCCGAGGTGGCGAGCCTGACGCACGACCGGCTCGATGGCAGCGGCTACTTTCGCCGCCCACCGGCAGCGGGCTTGGCCATGGCGGCGCGCGTGCTCGGCGCGGCCGATCACTACCACGCGCTGGTCGAAGATCGCCCGCATCGCGCAGCGTTCACGCGCGACGCGGCAGCCGAGCTCTTGAGCGATGAGGCGAGCGCCGGGCGGCTCGACGCGAGGGCCTGCGCCGCGGTGCTCGAAGCCGCCGGCCATGCCCCGAAGCCGGGGCCGCGCCACGACACCCTGACCGAGCGCGAGGTCGAGGTGCTGCGCAGTCTCGCGCGCGGCCGAGCGATGAAAGAGATCGCGCGTGAGCTCGGCATCTCGCCGAAGACGGTCGACCATCACCTGCAGCACATCTACGCCAAGATCGACGTCGGAACGCGGGCCGGAGCGACCTTGTATGCGATGGAGAACGGGTATACGGCGGTGCGTCCCTGAACCCGTTCGGACTGAGCCTGTCGAAGTCCCCGCCCCAACCCGCTATCGGGAATCTTCCCGACGCGACTCCCCCACGCCGCGCCTACGCTCCCCTCACCCCAACGAGGAGCCTCCTATGGTTGCCAACGAACTGATGAACCTCGGTGCCACCGACCTCGCGGCGCTGATCGCGCGCGGCGAGTTGTCGGCGCGCGAAGTCACCGACGCGAAGATCGCCGTCATCGAGCAGCGCAACCCGCAGCTCAACGCGCTGGTCGCGCAGCGCTACGACGCAGCGCGCGGCGAAGCGCAGCAGGTCGACGCGCGGCGCATGAGGGGCGAAGCGCTGCCGCCGCTGGCCGGTGTGCCGACGACGATCAAGGAGGTGCTCGACGTGCAGGGCCTGCCGTCGACCGGCGGACTCGCGTCGCGTGCCGGCCATCGCGCTGCTTCCGACAGCGAGCCAGTCGCTTGCCTGAAGCGCGCAGGCGCGGTTGTGCTCGGCAAGACCAACGTCGCCCAGGCCCTGATCTACGTCGAGACCGACAACCCGCTGCATGGCCGCTGCAACCACCCGAGCGACCCGCTGCGAACGCCCGGCGGATCGAGCGGCGGTGAAGCGGCGTTGCTCGCTGTCGGCGGCTCGGCGCTCGGCTTGGGAACCGACCTCGGCGGCAGCGTTCGCGTGCCGGCGGCGTTCTGCGGCGTCGCGAGCCTCAAGCCGACTGCCGGGCGATTGCCCGACATGGGGCGCTTGTCGGTGCCGGTCGGTGCGCTCGCGATCCCGAGCCAGCTCGGGCCGATGGGGCGTCGCGTCGCCGATGTCGAAGCGCTGCTGCGCGTGTTGAACCCAGCGTCGTTCGCGTTGCCCGCGTCGACCTCGGTGGATATGACGAAGCTGCGCGTCGGCGTCTACGAGCACGACGGTGTGTTCGCGCCGAGCCCCGGCGTGCGCCGCGCGGTTCGCGATGCCGCGGCTGCGCTGCGCAGTGCCGGCGCGACGGTCGTGAGTTGGAAGATTCCCGACCCCGGCGAAGCCCAAGCGCTGTTCTTCGGGCTGCTTGGTGCCGATGGCGGCGCCGGGCTCAAGCGCCTGCTGCGCGGTAGCCGCAAAGACGTTCGCGTCGCGCAACTGCTGTTCATGGGCGGACGATCGGCGCCGACGCGCTCGGCGCTCATCGCGCTGGCGAGGATATTCGGTCAAGGCCATCTGGCGGCGGTGCTGCAGTCGCTGCGCGGCGGTAACGTCGACGACTACTGGCGGCTGTGCGAGCGCCAGATCGACTATCGGACTCGCTTCGCGAAGATGATGGACGCGAGCGATGCCGGAGCGCTCGACCTGCTGCTCGGCCCGCCAGTCGCGACACCCGCGTTCACCCACGGTGCCACCAAAGACATGGGCCTGCCCGGCATCTACACGACGCTGTACAACGTGCTCGGCTACCCCGCCGGCGTCGTGCCGGTCAGCCGCGTGCAGGCCGGCGAAGAAAGCGATCGACCCGCGTTGAGCGACATGGCCGAGAAGGCCGCGGCGCGTGTCGAAGCGGGCAGCGCCGGGCTGCCGCTCGCAGTGCAGGTCGCAGCGCGGCCGTGGTGCGAGCACCAGGCGTTGGCCGCGATGGCGGCGATCGAAGTCGCCACCCCGCGCAGCGGGCCCACGGACGGGCTTGCAGGCCCGTCCGGCTCGTGAGGCGCAGCTGAGTCCGCAGGGACTCGGCTGCGTCCACACTCGCCCCGTAAAATCGCCGCTTTGCGCGCCGTCACCCTTTCATGCTGAGCTTCCAGCAAATCATTCTGCGACTGCAAGACTACTGGGACCGACAGGGCTGCGCCTTGCTGCAGCCCTACGACATGGAGGTGGGCGCGGGCACCAGCCACACGGCGACCTTCTTGCGCGCGCTCGGCCCCGAACCATGGAAGGCTGCCTATGTGCAGCCGAGCCGCCGCCCGAAGGACGGCCGCTACGGCCAGAACCCGAATCGGCTGCAGCACTACTACCAGTACCAGGTCGTGCTCAAGCCCGCGCCGGCCGACATCCTCGAGCTCTACCTCGGCTCGCTGACGGCGCTCGGCTTCGACCTGAAGGTGAACGACGTTCGCTTCGTCGAAGACGATTGGGAGAACCCGACGCTCGGCTGCTGGGGCCTTGGCTGGGAGGTCTGGCTCAACGGCATGGAGGTCACGCAGTTCACCTACTTCCAGCAGGTCGGCGGCATCGACTGCAAGCCGATCACCGGCGAGATCACCTATGGCATCGAGCGGCTCGCGATGTACCTGCAAGGGGTGGACAGCGTCTACGACCTGAAGTGGACCGACACCTTGAGCTACGGCGACGTCTATCACCAGAACGAGGTCGAGCAGAGCACCTACAACTTCGAGCACAGCGATGTCGACTTTCTGCTCGGTGCATTCGGCGCGCACGAAAAGCAATCGAAGTATTTGATGGAGCAGCAGCTCGCGCTTCCTGCATATGAGCAACTGCTGAAAGCCGGCCACACCTTCAACCTCCTCGACGCGCGTGGCGCGATCAGCGTGACCGAGCGCGCGGCGTACATCGGCCGCATCCGCAACCTCGCGCGCGCCGTCGCGCAGAGCTACGTCGACAGTCGCGCGCGACTCGGCTTTCCGATGGCCCCGAAGGCATGGGCCGACGAAGTGCTGGCGCAGATCGAGAAGAAGGCCGCCTGATGAGCGTCGTCAAAAAAAATCTGCTGGTCGAGCTGTTCGTCGAAGAGTTGCCGCCGAAGGCCTTGAAGAAGCTCGGCGAATCATTTGCCAGCGTCCTCGCCGACGGCCTCGAGGTGCAGGGCCTGGCGGGCACGGACAGCGTCGTGTCGGCGTTCGCATCGCCACGGCGGCTCGCGGTCCACGTCAGCGATATCGCGGCGCGTGCGGCCGACAAGGCGGTGTCGCACAAGCTGATGCCGGCGAGCGTCGGCCTCGGCGCCGATGGCCGAGCGACGCCGGCGTTGCTGAAGAAGCTCGCAGCGCTCGGCCTCGACGCCACCGTATTGCCGACGCTGAAGCGCCAGATCGATGGCAAGGCCGAGACCCTCTTCGTCGACAGCACCGTCGAAGGCGCGACGCTCGCCCAAGGCCTGCAGAAAGCGGTCGACGACGCGATCGCCAAGTTGCCGATCCAGAAGGTGATGCAGTACCAATTGGACGACGGCTGGACCAGCGTGAAATTCGTGCGCCCCGCGCACGGCCTCGTCGCGCTGCACGGCGGCGACGTCGTGCCTATCGATGTGCTCGGCCTGCGCGCCGGCCGCACGACACAAGGCCATCGCTTCGAAGCCGCGAAGCCGGTCATCGACCTGCGCGATGCTGACAGCTACGCCGATCAGCTGCGCGACGACGGCGCGGTGATCGCAAGCTTCGACGAGCGGCGTGCCGAGATCGTGCGTCAGTTGCAAGCGGCCGCCGCGAAGCAGGGCTTGAAGCCCATCGATGACGACGCGCTGCTCGACGAAGTGACCGCGCTCGTCGAGCGGCCCAACGTGCTGCTGTGCCGTTTCGAGCGCGAGTTTCTCGAGGTGCCGCCCGAATGCCTGATCCTCACGATGAAGGCGAACCAAAAATACTTTCCGCTGCTCGACGCGGCCGGCAAGCTGACCCACCAATTTCTCATCGTCAGCAACATCCGCCCGGCTGATGCAAGCCGCGTCATCGAAGGCAACGAGCGCGTCGTGCGGCCGCGCCTGGCCGATGCGAAGTTCTTTTTCGATCAGGATCGCAAGAGGCCGCTCGCGTCACGCGTCGCCGGTCTCGCGAAGGTGGTCTATCACAACAAGCTCGGCACGCAGGGCGAGCGCGTCGAGCGCGTGCGCTCGCTGGCCCGCACGATTGCGCAGCAGCTCGGCGACGATGCGCTCGCGCAGCGCGCCGACCAAGCCGCGATGCTCGCGAAGGCCGACCTGCTGACCGACATGGTGGGAGAGTTCCCTGAGCTGCAGGGCGTCATGGGCGGCTACTACGCGAAGCACGACGGCCTCGCCGACGACATCGCCTTCGCAATCGAAGACCATTACAAGCCGCGCTTCGCCGGCGACGAGCTGCCGCGCAATACGACCGGTGTGGCAGTCGCACTCGCCGACAAGCTCGAGACGCTCGCTGGCCTGTTCGGCATCGGCCAGGTTCCCACCGGCGACAAGGACCCGTTCGCGCTGCGCCGTCACGCTCTCGGCGTGATCCGATTGTTGATCGAGCGCGAGCTGCCGCTCGACGCGCAGCAGCTGATCGCCGATGCGTTCAAGGCCTTCCCGTCCACGCACGGCCAGGCCCAGGCCGAGGTCGCGTTCTTTCTGCGCGAGCGCCTCAGCGGCTATCTGCGCGAGGCAGGCTACAGCGTGCAGGAGGTCGAGGCCGCGATCGAAGCGCGGCCGGCGCAATGGCGCGAGTTCCCCAAGCGTCTCGCGGCCGTTCGCGCCTTCGTCGCGCTGCCCGAAGCCGCATCGCTCGCCGCGGCGAACAAGCGCGTCGGCAACATCTTGAAGAAGTCGGACGTCGGCTTCGAGGCCAAGGTCGACGCTGCATTGCTCAACGAGCCAGCCGAAGCGGCGTTGAGCGAAGCGCTGGTCGCAGTGAAGCCGCGCGCCGACGCGGCCTTCGAGCGCGGCGACTACAGCGCCTCGCTGCAGGCGCTGGCTGCGCTGAAGGCGCCGGTCGACGCGTTCTTCGACAGCGTGATGGTCAATGCCGACGACCCCGCGCTGCGCGCCAACCGCCTCGGCCTGCTCGCCACGCTGCACGCGGCGATGAACCGCGTGGCGGATTTGTCGAAATTGGTGACTTGATGCACAGTGATCAGGCCATGAAACTCATCATCCTCGACCGCGACGGCACGATCAATGAAGAGCGTGACGACTACGTGAAGTCGCCGGAGGAATGGGTGCCGCTGCCGGGTTCGCTCGAAGCGATCGCGCGGCTCAACCACGCGGGCTGGCACACGGTGATCGCGACGAACCAGTCGGGCCTCGGGCGCGGGCTGTTCGACATGGCGTCGATCAATGCGATGCACGTGAAGATGAATCAGATGCTCGCCAAGCAGGGCGGCCGCATCGACGCGGTGTTCTTTTGCCCGCACACGCCGGAGGATCAGTGCGAGTGCCGCAAGCCGCTGCCTGGCTTGATGCAGCTGATCGGCGAGCGCTACGGCGTCGAGCTGCAGGACGTGCCGCTGGTCGGCGACTCGCTGCGCGACCTGCAGGCCGGCGCGGCGGCGGGCTGCCCGACTCACCTCGTCGGCACCGGCAAGGGCGCGACGCTCGATGCCGCCAAACTGGCCGCCGTGCTCAAGCTCGTTCCCGGCACACAGGTGCACGCGGACCTCGGTGCATTCGCCGACTGGATCATTCAGAACGAGCGCAAGCTGCGCGGCGCGAGCGGCGAGACCGACTCCGGGTTCGATCGGTTGAGTTGATCGCGAATGCAGAAAGTCGTCTGGTCGATCCGCTCGTTCGTGTTCGTGTTTTGGATGGCTGTCACCGTCGTGCCTTGGGCGGTGATGTCGATCATCGCGTCGGTCTTCATCCGCGGCACGCCGCTGTATTGGCTGACGACCTACTGGCTGCGCCTCGTCATCTGGGGCGCGCGCGTCATCTGCGGCGTGCGCTGGCGCATCGTCGGCATCGAAAACCTGAACGCGGCCGACCGATCCGGCGCGGTCATTCTCTTGCCCAAGCACCAGTCGACCTGGGAGACGTTTGCGTTTCCCGGACTGATGCCGCACCCGCTGTGCTACGTGTTCAAGCGCGAGCTGCTGCTGATTCCGTTCTTCGGCTGGGCGATGGCGAGGCTGGACATGATCCACATCGACCGCAGCAAGCGCTCCGAAGCGTGGGCTCGCGTGGCTGAGCAGGGCCGCCAGCACATGGCGCATGGCAACTGGGTCATCATGTTTCCCGAAGGCACGCGCACGCCGCGCGGCAGTCAAGGCATCTACAAGTCCGGCGGCACGCGGCTCGCGGTCGCGACCGGCACGCCGGTGTTGCCGATCGCGGTCGCCTCGGCGCGCTGCTGGCCACGCAAGTCGTTCATGCTGCGGCCGGGCGTGATCGATGTGTCGATCGGTTCGATGATTGCATCGGTTGGCCGTGAGCCCGACGAGTTGATGCGCGAGGTCGAGGCTTGGATCGAAGGCGAGATGCGGCGTCTCGATCCGCAGGCTTACGCTGTTGCCGCGAGCAGCTCGTAAACTCGCCGCTCATGACGCGCAAGAACGCCGCCGCTGACGCATCGCAGCTCACGCTGTTCGACGAGCCGGCGCCGGCACCCGAGCCTGCGGCGCCGGTTTGCGCGCAGCCTCCTGCCGCGCCATCGCCTGCGTCACCCAACGCCGTCTCGATCGCGAGCGTGTTGAGTCCGGCGATGTTCCGCCACCCGCAAGCCACACGCGAGATTCGCATCGACGATCACCTCGTCGCCTATGCGCTGAAGCGCGTTCGCCGGCGCACGATCGGCTTCATCGTCGGCATCGAAGGCTTGAGCGTGAACGCGCCGAAATGGATCTCTATCGCCGACATCGAGGCCGCGGTGCGCGAGAAGGGCCGCTGGATTTTGCGCAAGCTGCGCGAGCAGCAGGAACGCCAGCAGCGATTGCAATCGGCGAAGGTCGACTGGCGCGACGGGACCTCGATTCCTTTTCTCGGCGAGCCGGTCATCGTGCTGCTCGACCCGCGCGTCACCGGCGCAGTGCTCGACGCCGACGCGAGCACCTTGCCCGGTGTCGCCAGGCTCACGCTTCACGTGAGCCTGCCGCACACCGCCGCGCCGGAACAGATCCGCGACGCCGTGCAGAGCTGGCTGCAGCGTCACTGTCGTCGGCGCAAACGCGTTGGGGCAGCGCGAGCGCCGACGGCGCGATCCGCTTGAATTGGCGGCTGATTCATTTCGCGATGCCGACGATCGACTACGTCGTCGCCCACGAGCTCGCGCATTTGCGCGAGATGAACCACAGCCCGCGCTTCTGGGACGTGGTGCGCTCGGTGCTGCCCGACTACGAGCGCTCGCGCGGCGTGCTGAAGGACGATGTGCTGCCGGTGTTCGAGTGAGCTTGTTCCCTCTCCCAGGGGGAGAGGGAGCCATCATTCATCTCCGCGCTGCTGCGTGATGCCCCAGACCAGTCGCTCGAACGGATCGGGGTCGGTGCGACGGAAATCGACCCAGGTCAGTTGACGCATGAACAGCGGCACCTCGGGCTCGCCGCTTGCGCCGGCCAGGAGCACCGGGATGACCGGCGCGCTGCGTTGCACGAACTCGCTGATGAAGCCGCGCATTTCCTGCTGGTGCCACGGGCTGATGCCAGCCGGGCCGAAGAAGACGGCTGCGCTCGCGATGCTTTGAATTTGCTTTTCGAGCAAGGGTTGCCAGGGTTGCCCCGGCGGCAGCTCCCACTCGTCGAGCCACGGCAGAATGCCTCGGTCTTTGAGGCGCTGGCCGAGCAGCTTCACCGCCGGCTTGTCGGCCGAGTTGTGGCACAGAAAAACGTCGAAGCGAGCGGCCTGTCGCTTGGCGCGCAACGCCAATGCGACGGGGTCGATCGTCGCGACCACCGGTGGCGCAGGCACGCTTGCCGGTGGCGCGACGTTCAGTGCCGGTTGCGCGTTCGACAGCAGTCGCAGTGAAGCGTCGCCGACACAGACCGCCGCCGGACTGACGCCATCGAGATTCGCGCGCGCCACGGCCTCGCCGATGGCCTCGCCGCGCGCCAGCGCCGCGACGAAGCGCTCGAGCCGTTGCTCGGCCAGCGGCAGCGCGACCACGGCCGCGATGCCCTTGCCGAGCAGCGCGTCGGCGACGCCACGAGACGCCGCGATCACGCGCGGCGAAGCGCGCGACGCAGAGTCGGTATCGAACGGCAGCAGCACGACCGCATTCAAACCCGGCGCCGCTTGGCGCAGCAGCTGAGCCAGTGCCTGCGCGTTGAGCGAGCGCGGCGCGCCTTGCGAATCCTCGAGCGTCAAGGTCACGTACGACGCTGCCGATGCATTGACGTTCGCCGCCAGCAACAGCAGCTCGCACGGCCGCGCAGCCAAGCCTTGCCTCAATCCGGTCTCGGTAGCAGGCACAACTCGGTTCCAGCTGATGGCCTGAGCGGCGCTCAATCGATCGAGCGCGCTGCTCAACGCCGTACCCGACGCACGGCTGTCGGGGCCGGGCCCGATGAAGAGATTGACCTGAAGCGGCATGCGGTGCGACCCGCCTTTCAGGATCCCGCGCGCAGCCGCGCGCCACAGCCCGCGCAAAAGGTGTCGCTCGCTCCGAGCTTGAATCCGCAGCTCACGCAGAACGCTGAGCCGAGCATCGGACGTGCGCCCTCGTGGCTCGCTGAGAGGACTTGCTCGTAGCTGCCGTCGTCGATCCAGGCGAGCATCTGCTGTGCGCGCAGCACCGTCCACGGGTGCGTCTGCCCCATCACCGACAGCCGCCGCGCGATCCAGTTCAGCGCGTCGGCGTCGAGCGACTCGAACGAGCGCGCCTGCGCGATGAAGTCCTCGGTGTTCGCGCTGTCGTAGCGGCTGCGCGGCAGGCCGGCCGCTTTCATCATCACGGTCAGCGCCGGGTTGGCGTCTTGACAGGCGAGCAACCCGGCACGATCGGCGCTGAACTCGCTCATGCGCTTCCAGTTCAGCAGCGCGACCTGCAACCCCGCGCCGGCGAGCTCGCCGAGCCCGAGCGTCACGCCGCCGAGGATCTCGCCGATGACCGGCAGGTACTCGGCGATCTGGTAGTACAGAACATGGCCGCTCTTGATGTGCCCGACCTCATGGCCGATGACGAACAGCAGCTCGTCCGGCGTGAGGCAGTCGACCGCTTCGGAACTGATGACGATGATCGGCCGCTTGACGCCGGCGGTGAATGCATTGAGCCCGCCTTGTGCTGCGACATACAGGTCGGGCAGCGTCGGCAGGTCGATGTTGTGCGCCGCTTCGCGCAGCAGGCCTGCGAGCTCGGGGAACGAGTCTTCGGTGGCTTTCAGATGGCTGCCCGACAGCTGCACTTGCAGCATGCGCTCGAGGCCCCATTCGTTGACCTTGCGCACCAGCGTTTCGAGGCCGCCGGTCTTCTGCAGCGAGTCGAGTGTCTTGCGATCGAGCGGATGCTCGTACGTCTGCGGTTTCAGACCAAGGAGCGGCTTTCGCTCCATCGCATTCACCAGACCTTGCCGCTGCCGCTGGCCACGCGGTAGGCGTCGACCATGCTCCAGATCCAGATCGCGAACGTCGCGATGCCGGCCGTCAGGTAGATGCCGAGTATGGCGCCGACGAACATCGCCAACGCCTTCTTCCAGTCGTTGTTGTAGAGCTGGCCGACGCCGATGATGACGAGCGACAGCACCAGTGCGAGCCACGGTTGCTTGCCGGTCGGCGACACCGTCGCGACCGCGGCCGGGCTGCTGGTTCTGACGGTGGTGATCGGCTCAGGCGCGGCCGGTGCCGGCGCGGTGGTCGCGAGGGCCGTTCCGCACTTGGCGCAGAACCGGGCTCCCGCTGCGTTTTCAGTTCCGCAACTCGAACAAAACATAGAGCCCTCCATGTCCACGCCAGCGCACCGGCCGAGTCGCCGAATAATGCACAGGCGCGTGTCGGGGTGTCAATCGCAGAAGCTAGGGGGCGGCGGTGCGCCGCTATGACGGACGAAAGCGGTACACGCCGTCGTCGCCGAGCAATCGCACGAGCTTGCCTTTGAGCCACAGCGCGTTGAGGTGGGCGATCGACTCGCCCATCGCGAACGTCGTCTGATGCAAATCGAGCTTGCGCTTGAACAGCACGCCGAGCAGATCGGCCGCGCTTTGCGGCGCTTCGGCGCAGGCGCTCATCAGCTCGGCGAAGCGCTCGTCGTGATGTGCTTGCAGCTGGTCGACGCGGGTGTGCAGGCCACGAAACGGCCGGCCGTGCGAGGGCAGCACCAGCGTGTCGGCCGGCAATGCGCGCATCCGCTCGAGCGAATCGAGGTACAGCGGCAGCGGGTCGGCCTCGGGCTCGATGTCGATCACGCTGACGTTGGTCGAAATCCGCGGCAGCACCATGTCGCCCGAGATCAGCACCCCGAGGTCAGGGCAGTGCAGCGACATGTGCTCGGGCGCGTGACCGTAGCCGACGTGGCAGGTCCACTGATGCTTGCCGATGCGAATCGCGTCGCCGGCGAGCAGCCG
>VBCQ01000017.1 GCA_005882155.1 Betaproteobacteria bacterium | reverse complement strand
TGACAGGAGCTTTGATGAGGCCATCCGACTACACCGCCGCGCACTTCAACCGATTCGGCGTCGACCATCTTCCGGACCACCTCGGCATCGTCGTGACGCAGGTGTCGCCGGGCGAGATGCGAGCCCGCTTCACGGTGACCAAGCAGCTGATGGCGCCGAACGGCTTTCTGCACGCGGGCAGCGTCGTGACGCTCGCCGACACCTGTGCCGGCTATGGCTGCGTGTCGAATCTGCCCGAGGGCGCGAGCGGCTTCACCACGCTCGAGCTCAAGTCGAATCACCTCGGCACGGTGCGCGACGGCACGGTCGAATGCGTCGCGAAAGCGGTACATCTGGGCAAGACCACGCAGGTCTGGGACGCGACGGTGACCAGCGCCGACAGCGGCAAGACGCTCGCGCTGTTTCGCTGCACGCAGATGATCCTGTATCCGAAAGCGGAGTGAGCGGTCAGCCGAACAGCGCACTGAGCCGCGCCAGGCTTTCGCTCGGCCAGTGGACCTTGCGGTCGTAGTACTCGGCGACCGCGGGCGTGTCCGGCGGCAGCACGACCCAAGGCTGCTTCGACGCGGTGAAGATGTGGATGTCGGGCGGCGCGCGGTCCGGGTCGTCGAGCGTGCCGACGCGCACGAAGCTCAGCTTGTCGCCGGCGCCTGCGTAATGGCTCCACAGCGCGATGCGGCAGGTCGGGCAGCGAACGATCTTCTGTCCCTTGCCGCTGTTCGAAGGCGTGTTCACCGCTTGCGGCGTGCCGCTCAGCACGACCACGCGCTCGGACTCGATCAGCGCATTGAGCGCGAACGACGCACCGGTTTCGCGCTGGCACCAGCGGCAGTGGCAGCAGTGGACGAACATCGGTGCGCTCGTCATCCGGTAGCGCACCGCGCGGCAGGTGCAGCCACCCTCGATCGGAAAATCTTCGGCGCGGGTCATCGTCTTCTCCTCGGTTCCGCAGCAGTCCGGCATCGTAGCGAACGAGGCTTGGGCATGCCACTTGCAACTCGGTTTTGCGGCCCCAATTGCGGAGCATGAACGCTGCCAAACCCCTGTCTGCGGCACCCGACTTGGTGGTGACGCATGTGCTCGCCGAATTGCTCGAGCGGCTCGAGCGCAGCCCGCTTCCGGTCGATGCCGCCCAGTACCGCTCGGTCGTGCTCCATCTGGTCGACGAATTCGCCGGCTCTGCGCCGAACGACACGGTGCGCGCGCTGCTCGGCACCCACCCAGCGGCGGCCGAGCTGTACGAAAATCTGAACTATCAATACGCCGGACTGTGTCTGTCGCCGCTCGAGCTGGCGATGCGCGCCGAAATGCAGGCGCGTCAGGCGATCGAGCGTGCGATGCGCGGCGGCGCAAAGGACAAACTCCATGGCAAGGCCTGAAATCAAGACGACGGTCGTCGCCGACGGGCTGCGCTACAAGTCGAAGACGCCCGGCTCGCCGTTCAAGGCAGCGTCGTCGTTCGGCGGGGCGACGATGTCGTGCTTTCTGTGCGGCAAGCACCGCCCGCGCTCGATGATGAAAACGCGCAAGTTCGCCGGCCGCTCGCATGCGGTGTGCGCGCCGTCGTGCAAGGCGCTCGACGAGGCGGGTGGCTAGCGGCTGACCGTCCTACTGGCGCGACCCGCCGATCGCCGCCGAAGTCGCCAGCCAGCGCTGAATGCGGTGCGCATCGAGCGTGCGCTCGGCACCGGCCACCGCGCCCATCAGCACGACGAGAATCTTTCGCCCGGCGGCCTGCAGCTGCATCGTCAGGCAACGGCCCGCTTCATTGGTGAAGCCGGTCTTCGACACCGAGATGTCCCAGCCGGCGCTGCCGACCAGGCCGTTGGTGTTGTGGAAGACGCGGCGCCGGCCGTTGACCTTGATCACGTCGCTGCGCTGGCTGGTCGCCTGCACGATCTGCGGGTAGTCGGCGGCCGCTTTGACGATCTTGGCCATGTCGTGCGCGGTCGCGTGATTCTCCGGCGACAGGCCGGTCGGTTCGACGAGGCTGGTGTTCTCGAGCTTCAGCGCTTCGATCTTGCGCTGCGTCGCGGCGAGAAACGCGTCGCGACCGCCGGGGTAGGTCCGCGCCAACGCTGCTGCCGCGTGATTGTCCGATGACATCAGTGCCAGCTCGATCAAAGTGCGGCGCGCGAACTAGGCACCGACCGGCACGCCGGAGCGGGTGTGCTTCAGGTTGTCGAGATCGTCTCGGGTGATCGTGATCGTCTGGTCGGGGGCGAGATGCGCGTCGAGCACGACCATCGCGGTCATCAGCTTGGTCATCGACGCGATCGGTGCGGCGGTGGCGGCGTCTTTTTCGAGCAGCACTTCACCGCTTTCCTCGTCGACCACCAGTGCATGGGCCGAGCCGAACGACACGGCGCCCCAGCTGGCGTTGCACATGACGAGAAAAAGCAGCGTGAGCAGGGCGTTCTTCAGCATTCGGTCTTTCGCGATCGAAGGTCACATGGAAGGAGATGCGAGCAGCGCGGCAGGGCCGCTGAACACGGGGCCGCGCGCGCTGTGCTCCGACTACAGCTCGCAACAGTGGTTCCGCGAGATTCAAAGGAAAGTGAAAGTTCGTCGCGCCACCGGGGATGCAAGTGCCTGTGTAAAAACTGCATACAACTCGGGCACGGCGAATGCCGCGAGCGCTGCGTGGACACGCTGAACTTCACGCAGACTTCATGGACTTCATTCCTGCTTCACCGCGAAGCGCGACAGTCCATCGCTGTCCAACCCGATCTCAACGCCATGTCCAACCTCGTCGTTCACGGCGGCACCCCGCTGACGGGCCGCATCGTTCCGTCGGCCAACAAGAACGCGGTGCTGCCGATCCTGTGCGCGACGCTGCTGACGCGCCAGCCGGTGCGCTTGCGCGGTGTACCCGAGATTACCGACGTGAAGAAGATCCTAGAGATCTTCCGTACGCTCGGCAGCAGCGTCGAGGTCGACTTCGCCAGCGGCGTGCTCGACGTCCACCATCGCGACACGCGCTTCGACGAGCGCTCGCACCGCCTGCCCGAAGAGATGCGCTCGTCGATCATGCTGGTGCCGCCGCTGCTGGCGCGCTTCGGCGTGGCGCGAATCGAGAACGACGTGCAGGGCTGCACGCTCGGCGTGCGCGAGATCGACCCGCATGTGGAGGTGCTGCAGCGATTCGGCGGCGAGGTGCAGCGCACGCCCGACGCGCTGATCGTTCGCAGCCGCGGCCCGCTGCATGCGACTCAGCATTGGCTCGATTACGCGTCGGTCACGACGACCGAGAACTTCGTGCTCTGCGCGGCGCTCGCGTCGGGCACCTCGACCTTGATGAACGCCGCATCGGAGCCGCATGTGCAGGAGTTCTGCAGCTTCATGACGATGCTCGGCGCGCGCATCGAAGGGATCGGCACCTCGCGATTGACGATCAGAGGCGTCGACGCGTTGGGCGGCGGCGAGTTCGGCTTCACCGAGGACTTCCACGAGGTCGTGACATTCCTCGCGCTCGGTGCGATCACCGGCGGCGACGTCGCAGTGAAGAACTCGACACCCGAGCAATTCCCGCTGATCGATCGCACCTTCGCGAAATTCGGCGTTCGTGTGACCCATGAGAACGGCTGGTCGAGTGCCGTCGTCGACGGCCGGCTGCAGGTGCGCGAGCCGTTCACCCGCAACATCCTGCAAAAGGTCGAGGCCGCGCCGTGGCCGTATCTGCCGGTCGACTTGCTGCCGATCTTCATCGCGCTCGGTGCGCGCGCCGACGGCAGCATGATGTTCTGGAACAAGGTCTACGACGGCGCGCTCGGCTGGACCGCCGAGCTGTCGAAGTTCGGCGCCCATGTGTTCCTGTCCGACCCGCACCGCCTCGTGACCTTCGGCGGCAAGCCGCTCGTGCCGGCCGAAGTCGAGAGCCCCTACATCATTCGGGTGGCGATCGCACTGCTGATGCTCGCGGCCAGCATCCCCGGGCGCTCGGTGATCCGCAACGCGACGCCGATCCGCCGTGCCCATCCGCGCTTCGTCGAGAACCTCGGCTCGCTCGGCGCGCGAATCGACTGGGTCGAGGGCGATTGACGAGGTCGATCGAGGCGTGACTTATTGCGCGGCGCGGACCCCCGGCGCGCCACGTGACGCAATAAGTCGACGCCCGCGCTTGGGTGCAAGCGCGCTGCAGCCGATATAGCGGATAGCGTCGCAATGTCTGGCCCCGGGCCAGCGAGATGCGCGCGGCTTCAGGGCTCCCGATGCGCAAGCTGCTCCCGCTCACCGTCGTCGCGATCGCCAGCAGCGTCGTCAACCTCGCGCTGGCTGTGATCACGCCCGGCTTTCTGCCGGCGACGATCGCGTTGGCGGCCGCCACCGCGATCGTGGCCTACCGCGAACTGAAGCGGCGCGACAGCGAAGAGCGTGCGCTCGAGACGGCGCTCGGCCACCTCGCCGAATTCCGCCTGCCCTTGCCCGACGGCGTCTGCGAGCGCTTGCCCGTCGTGTTGCAGCCGATGGTCAACGGCTACGACCAGGTCTTCCTCGAGATGCAGCGGCGCCAGGTGGCGCTGGCCGAGCGCGTCGAGCGCTACAGCTTCATGGAGCTGCACTCCGAAGACATCGTGATGCAGATCGACGCCAAGGGGCTCGTCAAGTACGTGTCGGCGGCGATTCTGACGCACCTCGGCTATACGCCGGACGAAATGCAGGGAATCCGAATTCTCGAGTTACTGCATCCGGGCGAGACCGACTACTGGATCGACTCGCTGAAGGACGCTGCTCGCTCGCGCCGGCCGGTGCTGCTCGAAGGCAACTGGCGCCACAAGGACGGCCGCTACGTCAGCCTCGAGATGTCGCTGCGCCATGCCTACGGCCTGAACGGCCGCGTCGCCGAGACGATCGCGATGGCACGTAATGTCGAGGCGCGCAACGAGCTGCGCGACAAGCTCACGCGCGCCGCGCAGACCGACCACCTGACCGGCCTGCCGAACCGTGCCGCGCTCGCGGCCACGCTGGCGCAATTCCGCGCCGCGAGCAAGGAGCGGCCGTTCGTGCTGTTTCTGTTCGACCTCGACCGCTTCAAGCAGGTCAACGATTCGCTCGGCCACAGCGCCGGCGACGACTACCTGATCGAGACCGCGAACCGCGTGCGCTCGATCCTGCGGCCCGGCGATTCGCTGGCGCGAATGGGCGGCGACGAGTTTGTCGCGCTGTTCGACGGCGTCGCCACCGAAGGCGGCGCGCGCTCGATCGCGTCGCGCATCATCGATGCGGTGAGCCAGCCGTATTCGTGCCACGGTGCGCTGCTGCACCCGAAGACCTCGATCGGCATCGTGCTGTGCGACGACCCCGAGCTCGCGTCCGACGAGCTGATCTCGCGCGCCGACCGCGCGATGTACGCGGCCAAGCGGCAAGGCGGCAACCTCGCGATCGTCTACAACGCGACGTACAGCGATTCGATGCGCAAGGACTTCGATGTCGAGCAGGCGCTGACGCTGGCGCTTCAGCAGGACCGATTGGTGCTGCACTTCCAGCCCATCGTCGACGCGAAGACGAAGCAGCCGGTGCTCGCCGAAGCGCTCGTGCGCATGCGTGCAGCCGATGGAACGCTGCTCGGCCCGAGCCAGTTCATCGACGTCGCCGAGAAGACGGGCCAGATCCTGCAGATCGGGCAGTGGGTGCTCGAGCACGCCTGCATGCAGGCACGCCGGCTCGAGGAAGTGGGGCTGCCGACGTCGATCAGCGTCAACGTGTCGCCGCGCCAGCTGATGCACGTGAACTACGTGCAAAGCGTCGAAACCGTGCTCGAAGCGACCGGCGTGTCGCCGTCGTCCATCGTGCTCGAGGTCACCGAGTCGGCGGTGATGGAAGACGTGGAAAAGGCCAAGGCGACGCTGAACCATCTGCGCTCGCTCGGCTTTCGTCTCGCGCTCGACGACTTCGGCACCGGCTACTCGAGCATCTCGATGCTGAAGACGCTGCCCTTCGACATCCTGAAGATCGACCGCGCGTTCGTCCTCGACACCGAGGGCCTGGCGATCGGGCCAACGACGCTGGGCGCGATCATCGACATCGGCAAAAGCCTGAAGCTGACGATCATCGCCGAGGGCATCGAGACCGCAGAGCAGTCGATCGGCCTCGAGCGCCTGGGCTGCGACCTGCTGCAGGGCTTTCGCTTCTTCCGCCCGATGGACGCCGCCGCGCACGCCAAGGTGCTCGAGCAGGGCGGCCGCCAGCCGCTGCAGATGCGCAGCAAGATCGTCACGCAGGTCGACCGGGTCAGCCTCTTTTAGCCCGAGCGCGTTGTGCTTGGCACGGACTTCGCTTTTTGGTGCTTCACGGGCCCTCGGGCCCAGCGCCCTGTCCAGTTCGGTCGGGGAATTGATTGCCGGAATTCACATGACTGACAAACACCGTCACCGCCACGTCCACGCTCCGCACGGCTTCCTGCCGAACTGGGTGCTGGTCGTCTTCGCCGCCTGCGCCTTCGCTCTCACCCTGGTGGCGCAAAGCGTGATCTGAGCCACGTTCAGTTTCGTGCTGGAAGCTAACTAACTAGGCCGGCTCCGTCTCGACCCGATTGCGCCCAAGCTCCTTGGCGCGGTACATCGCGCTGTCGGCGCGCGCAATGCTCTGGGTCAGCTCCTCGCCGGGCAGCCATTCGGCGACACCGAAGCTGCTCGTCACCCGCAGGCCCGATGCCGGCTCGTCTTCGGCGATCAGCTCGCGCAGCCGCTCGGCAATCAGGCGCGCTTCCGAGGCCTGCGTGCCGGGGAATACGAGCAGAAACTCTTCGCCGCCCCAGCGCGCAAACAGGTCGCGCTTCTGGATGTTGTCTTTGACGATGTTGACGACGTTCTTGATCACCTCGTCGCCGGTGTTGTGGCCGTAGCGGTCGTTGATTCGCTTGAAGTGGTCGATGTCGAGAAAGACGAGCGACAGCGGAAACAGCGGATCGCTCTCGTCATTGGCCAGGCGCACCAGCTCTTCGGCGAGGCCGTTGCGATTCAAGATGCCAGTCAGCGGGTCGAGGCAGGCGAGCTTGGCGACGCTTTGCGTCTGCACGCGCAAGGCCGCGTTGAGCCGGCGCAGCGATGCCTGCGAGCGTGCGCTCAAGAGCAGCTGGCGCCGCGTCGCCGCGCTGTCGATCGCGAGATGGACGAGGATGAACAGCACCCAGACGCCGATCACGGCGAGCCGGAAGGTGTCGGTCGGCACCAGCTTGCCGTGGAACTCGATGCGCTCGAGGGCGACTCGATAGACGCCGCGCGCCGGGTTCTCGCCGGTGGCGATCGAGAGCACCGGCACATTGTCGAACTCGGTGCCGGCATAGCGGACCGGCAAATGCCGCTCGCTGCTCCACCACGACGCGACGGCGAATTGCGACAGGCGCACCTCGAGCGGCTGGCGCGAGCGGCGCGGGTCGAAAACGATTTCCTCGACCTTCATCGACGCGTGGTCGCTGGGGTTCGAATACGCCGGGTTGAAATTGCGGATCAGAAAGCGCAGCGGCTGCCCCGGTGGCGCGTCGTAGCGCAGCGCGAGAAGCAGCGTGTCGTAGCGCGACAGATCGATTCCGGCCGGCGGGTTCTTCAATCGAATCGCCATTTCGCAGATCGGCTCGGCCGCTTCGCCGATCGTGCAGTCGAGCACCAGCTTGCCGTCGTCGCGCGCGACGCTGGCCACGCTGTGGCCGCCGGCATCTCGGTCGTCGAGCGCGACGATGTCCTGGACCGATGCGGCCGAGATCTCGAGCACCGAGTTCATGCCGTAGCGGTTCCACAGCAGCGCCAGCAGCGTGGTGACCAGCAGGCCGATCTACCGAACGTGTGTGCATTCGAACCTGTGACTCGCGGCATCGACTGCTGCGGGTCATTGTCGAGCGAGGTGGCGACCTGTGAGGATCGGTAACTGTCGGCTTCGTGACCGAATCACGCTCCACGCCGCCGTTGCGCAGCGATCCGACTCAGGTTTCGATGTCGTCGTACGGCGGCGTTTCGCTGCCCGGGTCGACGAAGCTCGGCGTCGGCGGAACGACGATCTCGCTCGTCGTCTCGACGATCGGTGTCTGCGCGCTGCGCTTGCGATTGGCCATCAGGCGCGAATGCGCCTTGTCGGCGCGCGTCGCGACCGGCGCTTCGCCGCTCAGCCAGCGGCGGATGTTCAGTGCATCGAGCGCGCGATCCGACGAGCCGACCGCACCCATCAGCACGACCATCACGGTGCGGCCGGCGGCCTGCACGCGCATGCTCAGGCAGCGTCCGGCTTCGTTGGTGAAGCCGGTCTTCGACAGCAGAATCGTCCAGCCCTGCGACCCGACCAGGCCGTTGGTGTTGCGCACCGCCCAGCGATGGCCGTTGACGACGACGGCGTGCCTGCGCAAGCTCGTGATGCGCGCGATCTCGGGGTAGCTCGTTGCGGCGCGCAGCACCTTGACCATGTCTTGCGCGCTCGAGCGGTTGTTCGGCGACAGACCGGTCGGCTCCTCGATCGACGTGTTCTCGAGTCCGAGCGCGACGATCTTCTGTTGAACCGCGGCATTGAACGCCTCGATGCCGCCCGGATGGTGGCGTGCCAATGCCGATGCGGCATGGTTGTCCGATGCGAGCAGCGCAAGCTCGAGCAAGGTGCCGCGCGACACGACCGCGCCCAGCGGAACGCCGCCACGTGTGTGCTTCAGCCGGTCCATGTCGGCCGCAGCGATGCGCAGCTTCTCGCTCGTGTCCTGCTGCGCGTCGAGCACGACCATCGCGGTCATCAGCTTCGTCAGCGACGCGATCGGGGCCGCCGTGCCGCCGTCTTTTTGCAGCAGCACTTCGCCGGTCGTCTCGTCGACGACGATCGCGTGCGCCGAGCCGAACGTGATCTCTGCGCGGCCGGCGGAGCAGGCGAGCAACAGAGCAACGGCGATGGAGAGGACCCTGAGCATGGCTGAATATTCACCCGAAGTGCATCGCGAGCGCGATGACCTATTCAGGGGGTTTTCGGCCGATGGGCCGACAGCTTCAGTGCAGGGAGAGGCAAGCGCGCGACAGAATGCCGCGGTGGGGGCGAGATGTGCCGCGATCAGTGCCGCGGCGGGGTGTTCAGTCGATCAGCGACCGAAACCGAAGAACCAGAGCAAACGCTGGAAGTACGAAGACTGCGTCGGGACGATCGTCGGCAAGCGCGACGGTGCACGCATGCGCGAACGGCGAAACTCGGGCCCGGCGGGTCGACTGAAACTCGGCGCTGACATGGGGCTGCTTAAACGCATGATCAACTCCTCACGAAACTGCTGACGGCACAACGCAATTGCAGTTCACTTCGCAACTCGCCGCTATCCCGCTTTTGAGGGATATGTCGGCAGTTCGCAACGAGAATTTGTGTCGCGGTTCACATTCGCTTTACATCTGCAATCAAGAATCGCCGCGATGAAAAACTCCTTCGTCGCGGCCGCATCGATCGGCGTCCTTCTCACAGCCTGCGGCGGAGGCGGTGCAGGCGGCGATGGCGGCACGCCCGCGCTGACCGATGCCCAGCGCGCCGCGGCAGCCACCATCACCGCACAAAGCAGCAGCAACGCCTGCGGCCCCATCCGGCCGTTCTATTGGGAGATCGGCGACCGCAGTGCGGCGCTGGCCACTGGCTCGGTCAACGGCGCAAGCGGCACAGCGGTTTACACCGCGGCGACGCCGATGAGCATCGCGTCGGCATCGAAGTGGCTGTACAGCAGCTACGTCGTGCAAAAGCAGAACGCGGCGCTCAGCGACAGCGACATCAAATTTCTGACCTTTCGCAGCGGCTACACCAACTTCACGAGCTGCCTGCCCGGCCAAACAGTCGACAGCTGCGTGAATTACCTCGACAACGGCGTGCATTCGGATGCGACTGACGGGCGCTTCGACTACGGCGGCGGCCACATGCAGAAGCACGCCAGCGTCATCGGCCTCGGCGCACTCGACAGCGCGAGCCTGGCCGTCGAGCTCCGCTCGCAGCTCGGCAGCGATGTGGGGCTCGCGTACAGCCAACCGCAGCCTGCCGGCGGCGTCGTCAGCACGGCCGCCGACTACGCCCGCTTCCTGCGCAAGCTGCTCGGCGCTGACCTCAAGATGGCGACGATGCTCGGCTCGCACGCCGTCTGCACCAACCCGTTGACCTGCCCGGCGGGCCAGGCGGTCGGCACGCCGGTGCCGAGCGCCGAGAGCTGGCATTACTCGATCGGCCACTGGGTCGAAGACGATCCGGTGGTCGGCGACGGCGCGTTCAGCAGTGCAGGTGCGTTCGGCTTTTATCCATGGATCGACGCGAGCCGCAGCTACTACGGCGTCGTCGCGCGCCACGACCTCTCGGGCTCGGGTGCCGGCTTCGCGTCGGTGTTTTGCGGACGGCAGATCCGCAAGGCCTGGATGACCGGCGTGAGCCAGTGAATCGCCGGCATCTTGTCGCAGCCCTGCCTGAGCCTGCGGATCAGGCGGGCGCGCTGCGCCGGTATTCGCTCGGCGACGCGCCCGTCCACTGCTTGAAGGCGCGCGCAAAGCTCTTCTCGTTGCCGAAGCCGACGGTGAGTGCGATCTGCTTGATCGACTTCGTGCTGCGGCACAGCTGCGCGATGGCTTCGTCGCGCCGCACCTCGTCCTTCAAGTTCTGCAGCGCCGCGCCTTCGTCGCTCAGCTGGCGATGCAGCGTGCGGGTGGAGACATGCAGTGCGTGGCTGAGCGCGTCGGCGGTCGTGAGTTCGCTCGCGCGCTGCCGCAGCAGCTCGCGAACCCGTTGCACCAGCAAGCGGTCGCGCCGGTACTGCAGCACGGTCAGCGGCAGCGCGCGTTGCAGCATCGTGCGCAGCGCGCGCTCGTCGCGGCGCAGCGGCAGCGCGAGGTACTGGGCATCGAAGCTGAAGCCGGCGCCGGCAGCGCTGAAGAACACCGGCCCCGGAAACAGCAGCGGATAGACGCCGTGATGCGGCGGCGCGGCGAATGGAAAGCTCGTCTCGCGCAGCGGGATGCGCGAGTCGATGGCCCAGCAGGCGAAGCCGTGGACGGAGCGCAGGCTCGTCACGAGGCAGAACTCGCGCAGCGCACCGAGCCGGCGCTGCTCCGCGATCGCGTAGTGCGCGACGTCGCCGGCGACGCTGAGACTCAGGCCGATGTCGTCGGTCAGCAGCCGGTGATGGCGGCACCAGCGCTTGAGCGCCACGCCGAGGTTCGGTGCGGTGATCGACGCCCGGCACAGCATGCCGTAGCTGCCCCAAGGCAGCTTGCGTGAGAACCAGCCGAGCGCTTCGTCGTCGAGCTCGCGCATTGCTACGCCGGAGATCGTTTCCATCTGCGCCGCGGTGATCCGGGCGTCGGGCTTGCGCAGCTGGGCTGGCGTGATTTGTGCCTGCCGCAGCGCCTCCGACGGATCGACGCCGTACTTCTCGTAGCCGAGCATGATGGCGCGGACGAACGCCATCGGCGTGGCGGCGACCGGCCGGCTTGTCGATTTCATCGCGGCAAGTCTGGCACGATTTGCAACCATGGTGGCAGCCGGCGTGACGCGCTTGCAGCTTATATTTCCCTCTCCCTCTGCGAGAGGGTAGGGTGAAGGCTCGCTGCGAACAGAAACAGGAGACGAGATGCCGACGCTTGCGTCCAAGCTGAACCCGCGCAGCGAGGAGTTCAAGGCCCATGCCGCCGCGATGCGCGCCCTGGTCGACGACCTCAACGCCAAGCTGGCGCGCATCGCCCAAGGCGGCGGCGAGGGCCCGCGCGCGAAGCATCTTGCGCGTGGCAAGTTGCTGCCGCGCGACCGCGTCGAGATGCTGCTCGACCCCGACACGCCGTTCCTCGAGATCGCGCCGCTCGCCGCGCTCGACATGTACAACAACGATGCGCCCGGCGCTGGGCTGATCGCCGGCATCGGCCGCGTCGCGGGCGTCGACTGCATGGTGGTCTGCAACGACGCGACGGTGAAGGGCGGCACTTACTACCCGATGACGGTCAAGAAGCACCTGCGCGCACAAGAGATCGCGCAGCAGAACTGCCTGCCGTGCATTTACCTCGTCGACTCGGGCGGCGCCAACTTGCCGAACCAGGACGATGTGTTTCCCGACCGCGACCACTTCGGCCGCATCTTCTTCAACCAGGCGCAGATGAGCGCGCAGGGCATTCCGCAGATCGCCGTCGTGATGGGCTCGTGCACGGCGGGCGGCGCCTACATGCCGGCGATGAGCGACGAGTCGATCATCGTGAAGAACCAGGGCACGATCTTTCTCGCCGGCCCGCCGCTGGTGAAGGCTGCGATCGGCGAAGTCGTCAGCGCCGAGGACCTCGGCGGCGGCGACGTGCACACCCGGCTGTCGGGCGTCGCCGACCATCTGGCGCAGAACGACACCCATGCGCTCGCAATCGCGCGCACCGCGATTGCACACCTGAATTGGCGCAAGGAGATGCCACTGCGCTGCGTCGCGCCGCGCGCGCCGCTGTTCGATTCGAGCGAGCTGCACGGCATCATCCCGACCGACACTCGAAAGCCCTTCGATGTGCGCGAAATCATCGCCCGCATCGTCGACGCATCCGAGTTCGAGGAATTCAAGGCGCGCTATGGCACCACGCTCGTGACCGGATTCGCGCACATCGAAGGCATGCCGGTGGGCATCGTCGCCAACAACGGCGTGCTGTTTTCCGAGTCGGCGCTAAAGGGCGCGCACTTCATCGAGCTGTGTTGCCAGCGCAAGATCCCGCTCGTCTTCCTGCAGAACATCACCGGCTTCATGGTCGGGCGCAAGTACGAGAGCGAAGGCATCGCCAAGCACGGCGCGAAGATGGTCACCGCGGTGTCGACCGCCAACGTACCGAAGTTCACCGTGATCATCGGCGGCAGCTTCGGTGCCGGCAACTACGGCATGTGCGGGCGCGCCTATTCGCCGCGAATGCTGTGGATGTGGCCGAATGCGCGCATCAGCGTGATGGGCGGTGAGCAGGCGGCGAGCGTGCTGGCCACCGTGCGGCGCGACGGCATCGAGGCCAAGGGCGGCACCTGGTCGAGCGAAGAAGAAGCGGCGTTCAAGCAGCCCATCCTCGACCAGTTCGAGCACCAGTCGCATCCGTACTACGCGAGCGCGCGGCTGTGGGACGACGGCGTGATCGATCCCACGGACACGCGCCGCGTGCTCGCGCTGGCGATCAGTGCGAGCCTTAACGCGCCGATTTCTGAGGCAAAGTTCGGTGTCTTTCGGATGTGACCGATCGACCTATCTAGGAGAACCTTTGCCCATGAATCGAAATACTCGAATGCTCTGCCGCGAGCTCGTCGTCGGCCTCGCGATGCTCGCGTGCGTATCGCTCGCGCAAGCGCGCGACACGATGCTGCTGCTGCCGATCGAGCCGGTGCTCAAGCAAGCCGCCACCCGTCAGCTGCTCGGATCGGGCGTCGCGCTGCGCTTCGGCCACAGCGAGCCCGAAGGCAACGAACTGGTCGTCGAAGGCCATGGTGCCGTCAAGCCGCATGTGGGCTACTCCTTCAACAGGGAAATCCGTCTGTCCGACGAAGAGGCCTGCCAGCAGGCGTTTCGCCTGGCGCTCGCCGACATGGTGAGAGCCGTTCGGCAAAGCGGCGGCAGCGCACTCGTCGGCGTCGTCAGCAACCACCGCGGCTCGGTCATGGGCAGCCCGGTCCAGTTCGAATGCCATGCCGGCATCACGAAGGCGCTGGTCGACTTGCAGGGGCGGGCTGCCAAGTCGGTGCCGGTTGCCACGGCGAAACCGGCGCCGGCAGCCGCCGTCAAGAATGCTGCGCCGCAGCGCGGCGGCGAGGAAGGCAGTGCCGAGTCGCATCATGAGGCCGTTCCCGCAGCGACCGGTTTCGCCGCCGCCAACGATGCCGACGCAGTGCCGTTGCGCGACGAGGGCAAAGCCCGCTACCGCCACTACCTCACGCTGCCGTCGCCGAAGGCGTTCGTCGTTTACGAGAGCGGCGGCTGGCGCTTCTTCTGGAATGATCCTGATGCGATGACCAAGGCGCTGGACCGCTGCGCGAAAGAAGGCAAGCCGTGCTGGCTGTATGCCGTCGACGATCGCGTGGTGTGGAGCGCGGATGCCGGCAAGCGCATCGGCAGCAGCGCGCAGCTGCGAGGCCAATGAGCTAGGCCGGCGCGTCGCCCGAGCACCGTTGATGGAGTCGCCGATGAAGAACTACTTCGCCGCGCTGGCGCGCTACAACGCCTGGGCCACGCGCAAGCTGTACGAGCATGTCGACTCGCTGTCCGATGACGACTACCGACGCGACACTGGCCTGTTCTTCACGAGCGTGCATGGCACCTTGAATCACTTGCTGGTCGGCCACCTGCTGTGGTTCCGGCGCTTCGCGGCCGGCGAGTCGCCGCGAGTCGCGTTGAACGAAGAGGTCGAGACCGATCGCGCGCGGCTGCGCGAGCGGCTGATCGATGGCGCGCAGCGATGGTTGCCGTTGATCGAGTCGCTCGCCGATTCGCGCTGGACCGGCAAGCTCGACTACACATCGACCAAGGGCGTGGCGATGTCCTTGCCGTTCGCGCCGACGCTCGGTCATGTGTTCAACCACGGCACCCACCACCGCGGCCAGATCACTGCGGCGATCACCGCGATGGGCCACCCGTGCCCCGAGATCGACCTGGTCTGGATGCTGCAGGCGGAGGCCACATGAGCTTCATGAGCTACACCACCCTCGATGTGCAACGGCCGTCAGCGCATGTGGCGCGCGTCTTCCTCAACCGCCCGGAGATGCGCAATGCGTTCAACGAGACGTCGATTGCCGAGCTCGCGCAGGCCTTCAGCGCCTTGTCGCAAGACAGCAGCGTGCGCGCGATCGTGCTTGGCGGCCATGGCAAGGCCTTCTGCGCCGGCGCCGACCTGTCGTGGATGCGCGGTATGGCCGACTACGACTGGGAGCGCAACCGCGCCGATGCGCAGGCGCTCGCCGAGATGCTGTGGAGCATCTACCGCTGTCCGGTGCCGGTGATCGGCCGCATCCACGGTGACTGCTATGCCGGCGGCGTCGGCCTCGCGTCGGTCTGCGATGTGCTCGTCGCGTCCGACGCGGCCGGATTTTGTCTGAGCGAAGCCAAGCTGGGCCTGTTGCCCGCGACGATCAGCCCGTACGTGATTCGCGCGTTGGGCGAGCAGGCTTCGCGGCGTTACTTCGTGACCGCCGAGCGCTTCAGCGCGGTGCAGGCGCAGGCGCTCGGCTTCGTCCATGCGGTCTGTGCGCTCGACGAGATCGACGCCAAGATCGACGAGATCGTCGCGACGGTGGTCGGCAACGGGCCGATGGCCGTGCGCGCGTGCAAGACGCTGGTACAGGACGTTGCCGGTCAGCCTCTGACCGCAGCGCTGCGCGAAGACACGGCGCGCCGCATCGCCGACGTGCGTGCCAGCGACGAAGGCAAGGAAGGCGTGCAGTCGTTCCTTCAGAAGCGCAGGCCTTCTTGGCTTGGAGACTGATGTCCCCTCTCCCCCCGGGAGAGGGAGAAATACAGGTGAGACGAGCATGTTCAAGAAGATCCTGATCGCCAACCGCGGCGAGATCGCCTGCCGCGTCGCTGCGACTGCGAGACGCCTCGGCATTCGCACGGTCGCCGTCTATTCCGACGCCGACGCGAACGCCAAGCATGTGCTGGCTTGCGACGAAGCGGTGCACATCGGCGCGTCGTCGCCGAAGGAAAGCTATCTGCGCGGCGACAGGATCATCGAAGCGGCACGCGTCACCGGTGCGCAAGCGATCCATCCGGGCTACGGATTTCTGAGCGAGAACGAGGACTTCGCGCAGGCCTGCGCCGACGCGGGACTCGTGTTCATCGGACCGTCGCCGGCGGCGATCAAGGCGATGGGGCTGAAGGCCGAGTCCAAGCAATTGATGGACAAGGCCGGCGTGCCGTTGGTGCCGGGCTATCACGGGGCGTATCAAGATCCCGCGCTGCTCAAGCGCGAAGCCGATCGCATCGGCTACCCGGTGCTGATCAAGGCGAGCGCGGGCGGTGGCGGCAAGGGCATGCGCGCGGTCAATGCGCCGGCCGAGTTCGACGCTGCATTGGCGTCGTGCAAGCGCGAGGCGATCAACAGCTTCGGTGACGACGCGGTGCTGGTCGAGCGCTACGTCACGCGGCCGCGTCATATCGAGATCCAGGTGTTCGGCGACACGCAGGGCAATGTCGTCTACCTGTTCGAGCGCGACTGCTCGGTGCAGCGCCGCCACCAGAAGGTGCTCGAAGAAGCGCCGGCGCCCGGCATGACCGACGCGCGCCGGCGCGAGATGGGCGAAGCCGCGGTGGCAGCGGCAAAGGCAGTCGGCTACGTCGGCGCCGGCACGGTCGAGTTCATCGCCGAGCCGGCTGAAGGCGGCGACCTGCGCTTCTACTTCATGGAGATGAACACGCGGCTGCAGGTCGAGCATCCGGTGACCGAAGCGATCACTGGCCTCGACCTGGTCGAGTGGCAGCTGCGGGTGGCGGCCGGCGAGCCGCTGCCGATGAAGCAGAGCGAGCTGCACATTCACGGCCATGCGATCGAAGCGCGGATCTGCGCCGAGAATCCGGACGCGAATTTCTTGCCGGCGACGGGAAGGCTCGAGGTCTATCGCACGCCGCCTGACGCGAAGAGCTTCGAGCTCGGCAATCTCCGGCTCGATCACGGCGTCCGTGAAGGCGACGCGATCTCACCGTACTACGACTCGATGATCGCCAAGCTCATCGTTTGGGGCGCCGACCGCGCGCAAGCGCTGGCGCGGCTCGACGCGGCGCTGGCGCAGACCCATATCGTCGGGCTGCACACCAACGTGGCGTTCCTGCGCCGCGTCGTGCAAAGCCGCTCGTTCGCGCAGGCCGACCTCGACACCGCGTTGATCGAACGCGAGCGTGACGTGCTGTTCAACGCTGCGCCGCTGCCGCTGCCGGTCGCTGCGGCCGGTGTCGTCGCGCATGCGCTCGCGAATGAGCGCGCCTTGGAAACCGCGGACCCGTGGTCGCGCCGCGATGGCTGGCGATTGCACGGCGCCGCAGTGCGCCGCTTCGACCTCGAAGCCCAGGGCGCGCACCATGTCGCGCGGCTGGAGCGCACGCACGACGGCGCGATGGGGTTGGCGATCGGCGCCGATCGCTGGCCGTTCGCGGCGAGCTCACGCGGTGCCGATGTGCACGACGTGGCACTCGCCGGTAAACGCCATGTGCTGACGGTCTACGCGACCGGCGAGCGCATCAGCATCTTCGCGCCCGACGGCCACGCCGTGATCGACGAGATCGACCCGATTGCCCACGCGGCCGACGGCGTCGTCGAGGGCGGCCGTCTGACCGCACCGATGCCCGGCAAGCTGATTGCGTTCCTCGCTCAGCCCGGCGACGGGGTCAAGCTCGGCCAGCCGCTCGCGGTGATGGAAGCGATGAAGATGGAGCACACGATCACCGCGCCGCGCGACGGCACCGTGCAAGAGCTGCTCTACGCCGCCGGCGACCAGGTCAGCGAAGGCGGCGAGCTGCTGCGATTGGCGGCTGCGTGAAGCCGAAGCCGGAGGTGTCGTGCGCCCACGCGGAGTCGCGCGCCACATGCCCACCGGGTGCGGCCGCACGCGCGCCGGCGGCGTGCACCGGCGCGGCGGGTCGGCTGGCGCGGATGAACTTGCGGGCCAGCGACATCAGCTCCGCATCGCCCGATGCCTCGCACACCCACAGCACCTCGCGCGCGTCGGCATCGTTGGCGAGCATCGTCGCCACGGCGATGCCTTCACCGAGATGGCGCAGCAATGCAAAGTGAATGCGCGTCGCGATGCGGAGTCGGTTATTGGCGTCCAAGGCGTGTGTCCTGCTCGAATTCCGGTATGTTGATATGGCGAGCGTAGCGGTGCCGTCCCCGCGCCGCGCGGCGCGCCAAACCAGAGCGAGACTTTTGTCATGATTCCAGCGCAAGTTTCCTTGGTCGATGTGGGTCCACGCGACGGTTTGCAGAATGAAAAGCAACCGGTGTCGGCCGCGCACAAGATCGAGCTCGTTCATTTGCTGCAAGCCGCCGGCGTGCGCGAGATCGAGGTCACCAGCTTCGTCAGCCCGAAGTGGGTGCCGCAGATGGCCGACAACGCGCAGGTGATGGCGGGCCTGCAGCGCATGAGCGGCGTGCGCTATTCGGTGCTGGTTCCCAATCTGAAGGGCTTCGAAGCGGCGCTCGCGTCGCGGCCCGACGAGATCGTCGTCTTCGGTGCGGCGAGCGAGGCGTTCAGCCAGCGCAACATCAACTGCAGCATCGAAGAAAGCGTCGAGCGTTTTCGCCCGGTGGTCGAGGCCGCGCATGCGCACCGCATCAAAGTGCGCGGCGCGATCTCGTGTTCGCTCGGCTGCCCCTATCAAGGCGAGGTCACGCCCGACGAAGTCGAGCGCGTCGTGCGGCTGATGAGGGGCATCGGCGTCGACCATTGCGGCATCGCCGACACGATCGGCGTCGGCACGCCCAAGCGCGTGCAGGCGGTGATGGAACGCGCGCTGAGGCACTATCCGATCGCCGAAGTCAGCGGCCATTTCCACGACACCTACGGTCAGGCGCTGGCCAACATCTACGCCTGTCTCGAGATCGGCATTCAGACCTTCGATGCGAGCATCGCCGGCTTGGGCGGCTGCCCGTATGCGAAAGGCGCGACCGGCAATGTCGCGACAGAAGACGTGCTGTTCATGCTCAACGGCCTCGGCATCGAGACCGGCATCGACATCGACAAGCTCGTCGACGCGGCGGCATTCATCTCGAACCTGCTCGGCCGCAAGCCGGTGTCGCGATCCGGCAATGCCTTGTTGGCGAAGCGGGCTGCATGAGCGAGTCGCTGCACGATCGTCCCGAAGGCTTTCGCCGCGTGACCGAGCTGTTGGCCGCGCTGCATCACCCGCATGCGCCGAAGTACCTCGACGTCGCCGCGCGCACTTCGCAAGAGGCGGCCGATGCACTGCGAATCGGTGTCGGCCAGATCGCGAAGAGCGTGATCTTCCGCCGGCGCAGCGACGACGCGGCGGTGCTGGTCGTGACCTCGGGCGACAAGCGCGTCGACGAGAAGAAAGTTGCGGCCTTGGTCGGTGCCGTCGGGCGCGCCGACGCCGAGTTCGTCAAGGCGAGCACCGGCTACACGATCGGCGGCGTCGCGCCGGTCGGGCATGCAACACCGCCGGTCACGCTGATCGACCGCGAGCTGTTTCGCTTCGACGTGATCTGGGCTGCGGCCGGACATCCGAACGGCGTTTTTCAGCTGAGCCCGCAGCAGCTGCAGGTGTTGACCGCAGCGCCGGTTGTCGACGTGGTGCAGGCATGACCCCAGCGTCCTCCGTGCCGAGCCCGTGCACCAACGTCTGCCGCATCAACGAGACGACGGGCTGGTGCGAAGGCTGCATGCGCACGCTGACCGAGATCGCTGCATGGTCCAGCCTCGACGACGAAGAAAAGCGCGCGGTATGGGCGCTGCTGCCGCCACGCCGCGAACGCATGCGAATCGTCATCAACACGCCAAGCGAGCGCCGATCATGAAGCACATCGATTTCTACTTCGACCCGATCTCGCCGTTCGCCTACCTCGCGTTCGAGCAGTTGCCGCAAGCGCTCGAAGGGATCAGCTACAGCGTCGACTACCGGCCGGTGCTGTTCGCCGGCCTGCTCGCGCACTGGGGGCAGAAGGGGCCGGCCGAGATCGAGCCGAAGCGCGCCTGGACCTTTCGCCACATTCATTGGATGGCGCAGCGCCACGGCATCGCGGTGCAGACGCCAGCGCAGCACCCATTCAATCCCCTCGCGCTGCTGCGTCTCGCACTCGCCAGCGCGCCTCAGGGCCGCACGCCGAACCGCTATGTCTGCGAGCAGGTGTTTCGTCATGTCTGGCGTGGCGCTGCGGCACCGAACGATCCGCAGCGACTCACTGCGTTGCAGCAGCAGCTCGCGCCGCTGCGAGATCCGGCGAGCGACGCAGTCAAGCAAGAGCTTCGCGAGGCCACTGCCGCAGCAGTCGCCAAGGGCGTGTTCGGTGTGCCGACTTTCGAGGTCGACGGCCGCATGTTCTGGGGCTTCGACTCGCTCGACATGCTCGCCGCGTACCTTCGCGGCGACGCGTGGTTCGATGCAGCACATTGGGACGCTGCGTCGATCGCGCCGCCCGGCGTGAAGCGCTGACGCGTTCGCGCGTCGAAAACGCGCGACTCTCACATCGAGAAACGAATCCTCAGGGTTCACCCTTGAGTCGTCAGCGTGCGTTCAGCGCCGCGTCAGCCTGAGTTCAGCGCCGCGTCAGGGGTGGGTCAGAGCCTGCATTGAAGATGCCGACACGCACCACAAGGGGTGGTGCTCGCTTCAAAGGAGACATCCCAATGGCAGGCAACGCAGGAACCGTGATCGGCAAGCCGATCGCGACGTCCGGTGGCATGACGGCGGAGGAGAAGAAAGTCATCTTCGCCTCGAGCCTCGGCACCGTCTTCGAGTGGTACGACTTTTATCTCTACGGAACGCTCGCCGCGCTGATCGGCAAGCAGTTCTTCTCCAACCTCGACCCGAGCTCGCAGGTGATCTTCTCGCTGCTCGCGTTCGCCGCCGGCTTCATCGTGCGCCCCTTCGGCGCGCTGGTGTTCGGCCGCTTGGGCGACATGATCGGCCGCAAGTACACCTTCCTCGTCACGATCCTGATCATGGGCTTGTCGACCTTCATCGTCGGCGTGCTGCCCAATTACGCGTCGATCGGCATCGCGGCACCGATCATCCTGATCGGCCTGCGCCTGCTGCAAGGCTTGGCGCTCGGCGGCGAGTACGGCGGTGCGGCGACCTACGTCGCCGAGCATGCGCCGCACGGCAAGCGCGGCAGCTACACCTCGTGGATCCAGACGACGGCGACGGCCGGCCTGTTCCTGTCGCTGCTCGTGATCCTCGGCACCCGCACCTGGATCGGTGAAGAAGCCTTCGCCGACTGGGGCTGGCGTGTGCCGTTCCTGGTCTCGATCGCCCTGCTCGCCGTCAGCGTGTGGATTCGCCTGTCGATGAACGAGTCGCCGGCCTTCAAGAAGATGAAGGCCGAAGGCAAGACCTCGAAGGCGCCGCTGACCGAATCGTTCGGCCAGTGGAAGAACCTGAAGATCGTGATCCTCGCGCTGGTCGGCCTGACGATGGGCCAAGCGGTCGTTTGGTACACGGGCCAGTTCTATGCGCTGTTC